>DATMSC010000371.1:0-5411 GCA_035565595.1 Longimicrobiales bacterium
CAGACGAACAGCACGCGAACCGTCGAATCAGTCATGTAATGCTCCGAGTTACGACTGCGCCACGGGCACTCCCGCCTGGATGCCCGCGAAATGATACACCCGGAGTTCGGTGATGTCAGCCCGCGACGGTCGCTGCGCCCCCGCGGAGCCGAGCCATAGCGTCCCTGAACGCGGGCCGCGATCGCAACAAGAACAGCAGGGCGCCGTACGCCAAGACGAAGAGCGCCACCCGTAGCGACGAGTGGCCGAGATCGCGCGCGATATCGAGTCCACCCACGGGGACCAGCCTGTCCACGCCCGCAGCCAGGAGGAGGCACGCCGACCACGGCAGCAACAGCGTCGACACGGTCCGCAGTGACACGCTGGAGCCGGACTCGCGCAGGAGCCGGCTGGTGAACGCCATCAGGACCAGGGCATACGCCATGTAGCTCATGCCTGTGCAGATGGCGACGGCGCGGATCCCGAACCCTGCGCCGAGCACCGTCACATTTGCTGCGGCGTTGAAAAGGATGCCGCCTACGGTGAGCATGGCCAACGTATTCTGCCGGCCGAGCGAGATGCATGCGAGCATCGCAATCGTGACGACCGCGAAGAAGTACTGCCCCATGATGAGGATGCGGGCCACCGGAATCGCTGGCAGATAGTCAGGGAGGAAGTGCTCGAATGGAAGGTGGACAACGAGCACCAGCGAGCCCACGGCTAGCGGCGCCAGCCACGCGATGAGCAGCGTCGGTGCCGCGTAGTAGTCGTTCAAAGAGCCCGCACCGCCGCTCGCGTCCAGCGCCTCCATCATCCTTGCCGCCAACAGCACCTTCACCGCGTCGGCGAGCGTGACGAAGAGCACGCCACTCACGATCGCCGCGACGGCGAAATGGCCGAGCATCTCCGGCGGCAGGAACAGGGCGATGCAGAGTTTGTCCACTGTCTGGAAGAAGAGGAACAGGAACCTGATCGACATGATCGGGAACCCGATGGCGACCATCTTCCGCACGGTGGACCAGGAAACCTCGAAACGCGGGAGCGCCGGCGCGCAACTCGCCGCGTAAGCGATTGTCGCCACCTTGCCGATGGTGATCCCCAGGAAGAGCCCGCGCATTCCGGCGAGGAAAACGAGCGTTACTGTCGCAAGCGCCGTGACACCGCCCTGTATCAGGCGGAGCACGGACATGGCTCGGGTCTGTTTGTCGATGATCAGGACGGCGAGATAATGGCGCTCGAGACGGTTGAGCACGATGAGCGCCGCGAGGAACAGGGCGAAATCGGCGTAGATCGCGTCGAAACTGGCGCCCCGCATGGCTAGAGATGCGGCGCAGAGCAGGACTGCAGCGATCCCGGCGAACAGGAGGTTCGCCGACCAGACGCTCTGTGTGATGTGCTCGGCGGTCGCGGAATCGCCACGGGCGCGGTGAAACGGCACCTCACGCTCGACCGCATTGAACGTCCCGAGCGAAGTCGCCGACTCGTACTGTTCGAAGAGGCCGAAGACCGTGCGCAGACCGTAGAGTGACGGTCCGAGCAGTTTCGCGACGAGGAAACCGCTGAGGAAGTGGCAGAACAGCGAGACGTGGATGGAACCGTAGAGCGCGACCGACTCGATCAACAGTTTCCGGTGGCCGGCAGCCCGGCCCGGCGTATCCTGTGTTTCAGCGACGGGCATGCTCGATCTTCCGCAGCCGGCGCCGCACGACCGTCGTGTAGATGCGCTTCTCCAATCGCGCGGGCATGACGCTCGTGAGGCGATAATACGCCCGCAACCAGGGGTTGCCGCGGGCGCGCCACGAAGCGAATAGCGCGCGGTGCCGAAGGATCACTTCAGGGTCGACTTCCGTGGCGACGGTACCCACCCGCGGGCATGTGGTGGCGAGCTCGGTCGCGTAACGCAACTCCCGCGGCGCGTGCCGCCCCGAGCCGTCGAATCCGGTGTTCGCGATGAGCGACTTCCCGGGATAGAGCGTCAGCTTGCCTCTGAGGAATGCCGCACCGATCCAGCGGGTCGCCCAGGAATCGGCGCGCGCGTCACCGATCGCGGTTCGATGCAACAGCTTGGTCAATGGGTCGGTCCCCCTGAAGTCGAACTCGTAGATCAGGTCACGCCGCACGATCTCGTCGAGGACGCGCCGGGCGTCGTGCTCGAACAACGCCCACCCCCTCCGCCATGTCGCCCATCCCCAGCAGAACGCGCCGGGCATGAAGAACGTCTCGGGGAGCGGACCAGCTACCGGGAACGTGTAGCCGGAGATGCTGACAACGCGCTTCTCGTGTTCGTAGTGCTCGAGTGCCGCGTTCATGAAACGCAGGAAGTACGGCGAGGTCACGAGGTCGTCCTCGAGCACGATTGTGCGGCCGTGCTCCTCGACAGTCTCGGACACGCCCGAGATCACGGACCGGGCCAGCCCGAAATTCCCGGGCCGCTCCACCACGCGGACGCTCGCGAATCCCCTCGCGGCGCGCGCGACTTCGCGAACGCGGCAGACATCCGCTTCGTCAGCCGACCCCCGTGGGCCATCGCAGTACACGTAGACCTCCGTGTCGGACGCGAGGTCATTGGCGGCCAGTGCGGTGATCGTTCGGGAAAGGTGCTCCGGGCGATTGTACGCGAACAGCGCAACGGGGGCAGGGCGGGACATGGGCAACCTCGGGTCGGATTCGTGAGCTTCGCACGAGCCGGCAGCGTTCCTCGCCGACCACGCCTGCTGTGGCGCCGCAACCGCACTCCACAGCGGCTTCCAGCATCGCCGACGCGAGGTGCACGACCGGCGCACCCGCCAGGAGGTGCCGGTATGCTCGGCGCCTCAGGCCAAAAACGGCGAGGATGGTCCAGCGGGGGCGCGGGGCGGAGTCTGGCACAGGCCGTGCCACGCGGGGCTCGCCACCGGAACTGGCCCGGCCACACGGCAGCCGGGCGCGGTAGAGGAGCCCACACCAGGAAGGTCCTACATGAAACCGCCGCTGAGTTCACGGATCTGGTCTGCGCTCGCAGTAGCCATCGCACTGATGACCGGGACAGCGCAGGCGCACGGGCAGGAGCTGGCCCCCGACACGTTGCGCGCATGCTACATCCCGGGTACGGGGACGATGTACCGCGTGGGTGCGAGCGGTCTCCCGGTCTCCTGCCTCTCCGACGCCCACATCGGATTCTCCTGGAACGCACAGGGCCCCGCGGGTGATCCCGGCCCCGAGGGCCCCGCAGGGCCTGCGGGGCCAGCCGGCCAGGCCGGGGAGCCCGGGCCGATGGGTCCTCCTGGCCCCGCGGGTCCTCCCGGACCGCAGGGTCCGCGTGGCGCCGACGGTCCACCAGGGCCAGAAGGTCCACAGGGGCCGGAGGGTCCCCAGGGTCCAGCTGGGCCGGCCGGACCTCCCGGACCCGCAGGGCCCGCGGGGCCAGCCGGGCCGGCCGGTCCCGCGGGCCCACCAGGGCTTCCGGGAGAGCCGGGTGTGCCGTGCGCGGGGTGCGTCGACAATGCTTCGCTGGCGGCCGGCGCCGTGGGCACCACCAACATCCTGGACGGCGCAGTGACCAACGACAAGCTCGCCGTCCTTGCGCAGCCCGGGCTGGTTCAGAACTCCGCCACGACTGCGACGGATGAGAACGTGCCGGGCGCGATCATCGCCCGGGATGGTTCAGGTTCGTTCGCCGCCGGGGCTGCTGCGCTGGAAGTGCTGCAACTCACGGGTGCGACCTCTCTCGCGACGCGCTTCACGCTCGGCGGCGATCCGTTTCTCCGCGCTTCCAGCACGGCGACCTTCCTGGGGATCGGCGCGGGCGCAAATGCCTCGGGTCCGTCGAGCGTGGCCATGGGCGCGAACGCGGCCGCGAACGCCACGGGGACGGGTTCGGTCGCGATTGGCGCCGGGGCCGGCCTCGGCATTACTTCAGGCGCCCGGAATACCGCCGTGGGGATGGAGGCGCTGGGAGGCGGTGCGGTCACCGGCGACGGCAACGTCGCCATCGGCGCCAACGCGCTCGGCGGATTGACGGGCGCGTCGGTCGGAAACATCGCGATCGGGACGAGCGCCGGCCGGACGATCACGTCGGGCTCGTTCAACATCTACCTGTCGCACGACGGCTTCGACGAGTCGAACACCATTCGGATCGGCCATCCGACGGTGCAGAACCGCGCGTTCATCGCCGGCGTTCGGGGCTCCACAGTGATCGGCGACCCGGTCCTCGTTTCGAGTGACGGCCAGCTCGGCGTGGCCAGCTCTTCGGCGAGCGTCAAGCACGACGTGCGGGACATGGGTTCGCTGAGCGCGCGCATCTACGACCTGCGCCCGGTGGCGTTCCGCTATCTCCCGTCGATCGACGAGTCGCAGTCGCTGATGTACGGGCTCATCGCTGAAGAGGTCGACGGAGTCATGCCCGAGCTGGTCAGCCGTAGCACAGACGGCGCGATCGAAACCGTCAGGTATCACCTCCTCGCCCCTCTCCTCCTGAACGAGGTGCAGCGGCTCCGTACCGAGCTGGACGCGGCCATGGTGAGAGAGGCCGATCTCGCGGCCGCGATCGCCCGGCTCGAATCCAGGCTCGAGTCACTGACTACGGGAATGGACCGGGCTCAAGCTGCGCATGCGGGCGAAGCGTTGACTGCGGACGAAACGGTGCAACCATGATGGCAAATCCGCTTCGCCGGGCCCGGTTTGCGGTCGCTGCCCTCCTGGTGGTGGCCGTGGCCGGATGCGAAGCTCGCGACCCCGCCGGCCCGACGATCACGGGTGTGTGCAGCCCTCTCACTCCCGGGGCGCTGGCCGCCGGGATCACGCTGGAACCGCACGTGGTGCGAATAGCGCTCACCGACCTGGCACAAAGGGTCGCGCCGTCCTTCGGCAGCGAAGGGATGGCTCTCGCAAGCCGGATGAGGGCGCTTTCGGAAGTGTGGCCTGCCAGGACCGAGATGACGTGTGCACTGTACCACGAGGCGCGCGTCGCGTTGAGTCGCGTGGCCGTAGTGCCCGAAACATCGCCAGACCGGGCGCTCGTGGCGTTCATCCTCGACGCAGTCGGCTCCATGCTCCCGTTCAGGTGACGGACGCAGGTATCGCCGATCGACGTCCACGCAACAGGGACCCGGCCCTGGGTGCCCGCTTCGTAGGGGAAATCCCCACACGGTGTCCGCCGTCGCCTGACACCGCCGGACGCTGGCGCGACGCATAGTAAGCGGTTCATGGTGCGTCAGCGGAACCCACTCGAGCCATGATCGACCCGGCAACCGCCAATGCCAGCGCTTGCGCACCGCCCGCTCCCCGGCGGTTGGCGGTTGCCGGGTCGATATGGAAGATCCCGGCCACGGTGCCGATGAAATCGACTCGACGCGGCCCGGCAGACAGTCGGGTCCATGCGTGCGCACACACTGGTGCGCGGCAACAGGGATTTCGCCGGGCCCTTGCCATCTTGCCCCGGACCGGGCCAGACT
>DATMSC010000372.1:0-3197 GCA_035565595.1 Longimicrobiales bacterium
CGAGAGCGACGCGCACCCGCTCCCGGAGCGGCGCACCCGCTGGCGCCCCAGGGAGTTGCTCGAGGCGGTGGACGGGACAGGGGGCCGGCTGAAGCGGTCGGGGCCACGGTCGCGGCGAGCCGGCGGAGGAGACGGCGGAGAAGGGGTGAGCCCGGGCCACGACCGCGGTCGCGAACGGGATCGGGATCGGGATCGGAAGCGTGCCGGTCGGCAGGGGAGCGATGCCGCCGGTTCCCGGTCGCCGCCGCCGCGCCCGCCGCTCACGATCCAGCCGGCCGGTGACGGGATCGCCGCCGATGCCATTGCCGGCATGCTCACGCTCCAGCTCCTCCCCGAACCTCGCCGGATCCGCGTCGAGACCCGTCCTCGCCGGGACTACCACGTGCCGATCCGTTACCACGACGGTCAGCGGTGGCGGCCCATCGAGACCGCCGCCGGCCCCGACCGCCTCTCCGGTGATCGCTGGGAGACGCCCTTCGCCCGGGAGTACTTCCGCTCTGTCGATGGCGACGGCACGCTCGTCTGGATCTACCGCGACGGCTACGACGGCGGCTGGTACCTGCACGGGTGGTGGGACTAGCCGCACTCCCGGCGAGAGCCAGCGCCCAGCCTGTCCTTCCCGTGGATGTTGTACGTGTCGATCGTGCCAGCGCCAATGGCCATCACGTCTCTGGCCATTCCCGTGGATATCGTGCACGTCGAGCGTGACGGCACCCTGGGTATCACGTCTCTGGCTGTTCCCGTGGATGCCGCGCATGTCGAGCGTGACAGTGACATGGCATCACCTTCCCCGGTCGATCAACTCTGGCAGTCCCCTGGCGCCACAGATCCACCCTGGCTGGCCGTAGAGCGGTATCACTTCCCGAGCCTTTTTCCGCGGATGTCGCTGACGTGGAGCGACCGGCGCTCTGGCATCACGTTCCCCGGTCGATCAACTCCGGCAGTTCCCGGCCGCCCCAGATCCACCCCGGCTGGCGATAGAGCAGATCCCGGATGACCTCCTCAGGGTCGCCGAGCGGGAGCGCTTGCTCCACGACCGCCGCGGCGGCCTTCCTGACCTGCCGGTCGACAAGTTCGGTGAGCGCACAGCGGGGGGCGAACCCGTAGACGAGGTCGCAGCCGAGAGCGTCGGCCACGCGCCTGAGCGTCTGCAACTGAATGGTCTCGGCCCGCTCGTTGTGTTCGAATCGGGCGAGGGTGCCCCGACTCACGCCCACACGTGTGGCGAGCTGATGCGCCGACATGTTCAATGCATCCCTGACGTGACGGATCCAGCCCCGGCGCGGAGGCGCCAGCAGGAGCGGGCTCGCGGCGGCGAGATCCGACGGATCGGGGAGTTGTTCGGAGACCCGCAAGAGAATCGCGCGCCTGGGCGTGAGACGGAGGAGATTCGATCGATTCATAGCACGAGCATGTGCACCGGAGCGGGGCATCGCCATGGCGGAACGGGACGTGGGTAGGCCGGCGGTTGGGTTGCGTGATGGCTCGAGCCGGCCCGGCAGGGGAGAGGTTCCCCTGGCGCCGTCGGCGCGACGCGACTCGAGCGTTTGGGAGCGTCGGGCGCTCTGGTTCTGCGCAGGTGCGTACAACGGTCGCAGATGCGTACCACGGTCAGCGACTGGTGCGTGCGGGTGCAGCGTGGGCCCGGGAGCCCGGCGCGCGCGTAGGCGGGGCGTTGCGCGAGGCCGTGACGCATACGAAACGTCGCAGCTCCCGTCCCTCATCCCGATGTCGAACGCGAGGCAAAGGCAGCAGCCCGGCCGCGCGGGCGAGCGGATCCGGCCGGTATGTCACGATCCATCGGGCCTGCTCACCCCGCCCGGCGTCACCTGCTCCGAGCAGCATACGTGGGCGGGTGAGCGATTGGCTCGCACAACTGCGTATCGCGGTCATCATCCGGCGCGATCTGGCCCGCATCGACTCGGGCCGGGCGGTCCAATGGATCTGGCCGGCAGGTCACGATCATAGGGCCATTTCATACCTGCCCAGCGTCACCTCTCCCCGCGGTGTATGTGCACGGGTCAGCATTTGGCTCGCACAACTGCGTATCGCGGTCATCATCCGGCGCGACATCGAGCCCCATCGGGCACTACGGGCCGGGCGGCCCGACAGTCCGGCACCCTGGCGCCGGCGCAGGACGGGGTAACCAGGACGAGGGCCGGGTCTTGCTGCACGCTGCCACCCGGCGTCGCCGGGCCGTGCGCATCCCAGCGTCAGGTCGCGCGTTCGAGTGCGTGTCGCAGGCAGCGTCTCAGGCGTTCATTTGCGCACCGGAGTCATCGTCTGGGGCGTTCAGGTGCGTGTCCGCCCCCATACGCTCTACGGGAGGAACACCCGATTCCGGTGCACGGCGTCGGCTCATACGCTTGCAAGAGACTCGTTCCAGTTCCGGCATCCTGTGCCGGCTGTCGCCGGCCCGGTCCATCGAGGCGGCCGGGATCATCGTCGGCGAGGCGCGCGGTAGCGATCGTGCGGGTTAGTGACTTGTTCGCACCGGTACATACCGTAGTCGCCAGCCGGCGTCATCTGGCGGCGCCATGGCCGCCTTCCCGGAATGCCTCGACCGCCGCGCGCGCGTCTGCGCATAACCGACGATTGTCAACGGCGGTTTCCTGACCCGCGCGGGGCCCGTTGTCAGCGCTTGCACCCGGTAGGCCCCGGCCGTACAGGGTCCCCGGAAATGGTCGGCCCACCCTCGCCGATGATCCTGGCCCTCCACCAGCCCCTCCACCTCATCACCTGCTTTCGGCTTGTGTTCGGGTACGGTCCGTGCTATCATTTTCGGTGTGTGTTCGGGGTGTCGTCCGGCCTCTGCTACCCTGAACACGGACCGGTGAGCACTGAACCCTCTGGACCCTCGAACTCCCATGTTCGTCGAGCTGCATGCCCACAGCGCCTTTTCCTTCGGGGACGGCGTGGTCACACCGGAAGCGCTGGTGGCGCGGGCGGCGGAGATGGGCTACACGGCGCTGGCGCTGACGGACACGGCTGACCTGGGCGGCGCGATTCGTTTCGTGCTGGAGGCGGAGCGGCTGGGGCTCAAGCCGATCGTGGGCGTGGAGCTGAAGGTGGACGGATACCCGGCCGTCTTCCTGGCGCGGAACGAGGAGGGCTACCACAATCTCGCCTCGCTGGTGACGCTGGCGCGGGTAGGCAGGCTGGACGTCTGGGCCGAACGGGATGTGGCGGCGGCGGAG
>DATMSC010000373.1:0-7969 GCA_035565595.1 Longimicrobiales bacterium
AACCGTCGCCGATCTGCGGGAGCGGATCATGGCGGGGTGACCGACGGGCCCTGCCGGTGTAGGGGCGCACCGGCGCGTGCGCCGGTGGCTGGCCTTGTCGACCATCCAACCAGGGCGGACACATCGGTCCGCCCCGACAACGGCAGGGGGATCCGCTGTGTGTGGACGGGCACGTCTGTATCGATGCGAACTAGGCGGGTAGAGGCCAGGTGGCTGGCCGTGTCACCGAAGCCGGGTGACGCGGTCGTACTCATCCCGCCAGAAAGGCGAAGTCCGCCAGGGCGCATTGCCCTGACGGACTTCGTCGCGTGAAGGTTACCAACCTGCCCGCTACCGCTCGGACATGTTGAGGAGCGGTCCGTGCGAGCCGAAGTGGCCGGCCGCTACGGGTATCCCGCTCTCGGGGAAGATCAGGCTCCCCTCCCTGAGCGTTGCCCCGCGCAGCGCGATCGCCAGCACCTCGCCGAGCTGCTCCACGAGGTGGAAGGTCAGCCGCTCGCGGACTTCGACCGGCAGATCGTCCAGGTCCGGTTCGTTCTGCTTCGGCAGGATGATCTCCCGGATCCCGGCGCGGTAGGCGCCGAGGACCTTCTCCTTCACGCCGCCGATCGGGAGGACCCGACCGGTGAGCGTCAGCTCGCCAGTCATGGCCACGTCGTTGCGGACGGGCCGCCCCGACAGCGCGGAGACGAGCGCCGTCGCCATCGTGATCCCGGCGGACGGACCGTCCTTCGGGACCGCGCCGGCCGGGACGTGGACGTGGATCTCCGCGTCCTTCAGCACGTCCTCGGGAATGCCGAGCCGCTCGTGGTGCGTCCGCGCATACGTCAGTGCCGCCCGCGCGGACTCCTTCATCACATCGCCGAGCTGCCCCGTCAGGATCAGGTTGTCCTTCCCCTTCGAGACGCTGGCCTCGACGAACATGATGTCGCCACCCATGGGCGTGTAGAACATGCCCGTTGCCACGCCGACGGCGTCCTCCGCCGCCGCGCGCTCCGGATGGACGCGGGGTCGGCCGAGCAGCGGCTGGACGTCGTCCCGATCGATCTCGACGCGGGTGGTGTCCCCGCGCGCGATCTTCCGGGCGGCCTTCCGGGCCAGCTTCCCGAGCTCGCGCTCGAGCTGACGCACGCCAGCCTCACGCGTGTACCCGCTGATCACGTGCTGGATGGCAGCCTCCGAAATCTCGAGCTGCTCCGGATCCAGACCGTTCTCCTCGCGTTGCCGCGGGAGCAGGTACCGCTTCGCGATCTCCAGCTTCTCCTGCTCCGTGTACCCAGCGAAGTCCACCATCTCCATGCGGTCCAGGAGCGGCGCCGGAATCTGGTCGCGCCAGTTCGCCGTGGCCACGAACAGGACTTCGGAGAGGTCGAACGGGATCCCCAGGTAGTGGTCCACGAAGACGTGGTTCTGCGCCGGGTCGAGCACCTCCAGCAGCGCCGAGGACGGATCGCCCTGCAGGCTCACGCCCAGCTTGTCTACCTCGTCCAGCAGGAAGACCGGGTTCTTGGTGCCGGCCTGCCGCAGACCCTGGATGATCCGACCGGGCATCGCGCCGACGTATGTACGCCGGTGGCCGCGGATGTCCGCCTCGTCGCGGGCGCCGCCCAGCGCGATGCGCACGTACTTGCGGCCCAGCGCCCGGGCGATCGACTTCGCGATCGAGGTCTTACCCACGCCGGGCGGGCCCACGAAGAGCAGGATCGGACCCCGCCCGACCGCCTTCGCCTTCTCGTGCGTTGCGTCCGTCACCGCCTCGCCGTTGCCCGTTTCGGCGTCCTCGGCGGCATCCGTCGACGCGGCACCGGCCTCGCCAGCGTCGCTCTCCGCCACCGTGGCGGCCGCCCGGTCCATCTGCAGCTTGCGCACGGCCAGGAACTCGAGCACGCGGTCCTTCACGTCCTCGAGGCCGTAATGGTCCTCGTCCAGGATCTCCGCCGCCCGGGTCAGGTCGATCTCGTCCTCGGTGCGCTCACCCCACGGGAGATCGCACACCCAGTCGAGGTAGGTGCGGATGACCTGGTACTCTGCAGACTGCGGGTGCGTCCGCTCCAGCCGCGAAAGCTCGCGGTTCACTTCGGAACGCGCCTCTTCAGGGAGCGGGAGCGCGGCGATCCGCTGCTTCAGTGCGTCGAGATCACTCGACTCCGGGTCGTCGCCCAGCTCCTTCTGGATCGCCTTGAGCTGCTCGCGCAGCACCATCTCGCGCTGCTTGTCGCCCAGCTCCTCCTGGACGCGCTGCTGGATGTCTTCCTGCGCCTCGAGCAGGAGCAGGTCACGCTCGACGGCGACCAGCACCCGCCGCATCCGCTCCTCCACCGGGAACAGCTCGAGGAGCGCCTGCTTCTCCTCGGCGGAGACGTCCAGGTAATAGGCGACGAGGTCGGCGAACGCGCCGGGCGATTCCACGCCCTCGACGAGCTGCTTCAGCGCCTCCGCCGGAATGCCACGGCGACGGCCGAGCTCCGCGGCCCGGGAACGCAGCTCGTTGTCCAGCGCGCGGAAATGCGGGTCGTCGAGCGAAGGCTTCTCATCGATGACGACGCTCACCACGGCCTCGAGCATGTCCTCGCCGGTGCCGCGGTACGATGCCGCCACCGCGCGGTCCTCGCCCTGGACCAGGAGCTGGAGTCCGCCACGAACCCGCTGCGCCTGGACCACACGCACGATCACGCCGACGTGATAGAGGACTTCCGGCGTCACGTCGTCGACGTTCTCGCGCTGACACACCGCGAAGAGCCGCCGGTCGCCGTCCATCGCCTTCTGTATCGCCTCGATCGTGCCCGCCCGGCCCGCACTGATCGGAACGGCCACGCCGGGGAAGACCACCGTCTCCCGCAGGGGGAGTACCGGGAGTGTGATTTGGTCCGTCATCAGATCCACCTCTCTAGCTCGGGATCCGCTGCCACGTCGAGCGTGCACCCTTGGCACGGCGTCCGCCGTCTTCGGCTGCCGATCCATTCGCATGCTGCTGCGTGCGGTCGGTCGAGCGCCTCATCCCTGTGACGCCTGAGGCACACGGGAATGTGACACATTCGATCCGGCCGCGCCACGACCCGATCGGGTCGCCCGCGACCGCGCAACCGCACTTTGCTTGCCACGGAGTGTGTACCCGTGTATCTCATTGGAGTTGCATATCTTACATGGAGTTTGCCCGCGCGGCGCCGACACCGGCCAGGGCCACGTTGTCGACAAATATCACGTCAAATTGGCACGAAAACGGGACAACGGGCGTGAATGCGGATTGGCGGCGTGTCTGAATGGCAGGTGGCAACAACGAATCCGGCGCGGGCTCGGGAATGACGCACCCCCTCGCCGCCCCCGCGGACACCCGCGAGGGCGAGGTGCCCGGTTCCATGCGCGTGCGCGAGACATCGCGGTTCCCGCCGCCTCAGATGACATATTAGCCTGGCCCTAGGCCTTAGCCCTAGCCCTAACCCTTTGCCATCCCCTGGCCCGGCGCTTGCCCGATGAGTCGGCGCCCGGGCGCGTTCCGGGCAGGCTCCTGAGACTCGCGAGGCACGATGGGCGACATCCGCGTCGGATCGGTGTTGGGCTTCGAGATCCGCATCGACTTCTCCTGGTTCATCCTCTTCTTCCTGATCCTGTGGACGTTCACGATGGTGGTGTTCCCGGCGATGCAACCGGGGATGGGTGTGGGCATCTACGCGGCGATGGGCGCATCGGCCACGCTGCTCTTCTTCGCTTCGCTCCTGGCGCACGAGCTGTCGCACTCGGTGGTGGCGCGCCGGCGAGGGGTGGAGGTGGAGGGGATCACGCTGTTCATCTTTGGCGGAATGGCGCGCACGCGCATGGAGGCGGAGGAGGCGGGCGACGAGTTCGTGATCGCGGGCGTCGGTCCCCTTTCGAGCCTCATCATCGGCGCGCTTTTCGGCCTGGTCTGGTGGGGCGGGACGCGGCTGGGCTGGTCACCGGCGATCACGGGAGTTGCCCAGTACCTCGCCTACCTGAACGTCCTCCTCGCCGTGTTCAACCTGCTCCCCGGATTCCCGCTGGATGGCGGGCGCCTCTTCCGCTCCATTGCGTGGAAGCTCACGGGGGACCTGACGCGGGCGACCCGAATGGCGTCGACGGGTGGCCGCTGGCTGGGCTACCTGATCATCGCGCTGGGCGTCTGGTCGCTCTTCATCGGCAACTTCGTGGGCGGGATCTGGCTGGTCCTGATCGGCTGGTTCCTGCGCAACGCTGCGCTGGCGAGCTATCACCAGCACGTGCTGCGGGGGATGCTGGACCGGGTACGGGCGAGCGATGCCATGACGCGCAACCCGGAAACGGTGCACCCGGACATCACCATCCAGCAGCTCATGGACGACTACTTCATGCGCCGCCGCTACGCCGCGTATCCGGTAATCGAGGATGGCGACCACCCGGTAGGGATGGTCACGCTCCAGCAGGTGAAGGCGGTGCCGCGGGAGGAGTGGCCGACGCGTGTCGTCGCCGACGTCATGACACCATCCGGCGAGGACCTCGTGGTGGCCGTCGACGAGCGGCTGTCGACCGTCCTAGAGAAGCTCGGCGCGACGCCTACCCGCCGGCTGCTGGTCAGCGAGAATGGCCACCTCGCCGGCATCATCACGGCGAGCGACCTCTCCGCCTGGTTGGACCGGGCGCGCCAGCTCGAGGAGTAGTAGGCGGAGCGCCGCCGGAGGCATTACATTCCGGCTCGGTCATCGCCCACCTCCTCGAAGGCAGTGTGCCATGTCGGTTACCCGCCCCAGGACACTCGGGGATCTGAAGCGCATCGGTTATCGCCCGCGCTCGGTCAAGGACGAGATCCGCAGCAACCTGCTCCGCCGTCTCGCGGACCGCGGCCCGCTCTTCCCCGGCATCATCGGCTACGACGACACGGTGATCCCGCACGTCGTGAACGCGCTGCTCGCGAAGCAGAATTTCATCCTCCTCGGTCTGCGAGGTCAGGCCAAGAGCCGGATCGTGCGGCAGCTCGTGGAGCTGCTGGACGAGGAGATCCCCGTGCTCGCGGGGTCGGAGATCAACGACGACCCGCTCCGGCCCATTTCGAAATACGGCCGGGCGCTGATCGAGGAGGCGGGCGACGAGGCGCCCATCGAATGGCTTCCCCGGGAGGCACGGTACGTGGAGAAGCTCGCCACGCCTGATGTCACGATCGCCGACCTGATCGGCGACGTGGACCCGATCCGCGCCGCCCGCGGCGGGCACGTCCTGGCGGACGAGCTGACCATCCACTTCGGGCTCCTGCCGCGGGCGAACCGGGCGGTCTTCGCGCTGAACGAGCTCCCGGATCTGGCCGCCAAGGTGCAGGTCGGGCTCTTCAACATCATGCAGGAAGGCGATGTCCAGATCAAAGGCTATCCGGTGCGCCTGCCGCTGGACGTCCTGCTCGTCTTCACGGCGAACCCCGAGGATTACACGGCGCGCGGCAAGATCATCACGCCGCTGAAGGACAGGATCGGCGCGGAGATCCAGACGCACTACCCGGAGACGCTGGACCTGGGGATGGAGATCACGCGGCAGGAGGCGTGGCTGGACCGCGACGGGCTGGAACTCGAGGTGCCCGGCATCATCTCCGAGACGATCGAGCGGATCGCGTTCCTCGCCCGGAACGACAAGCGGATCGACCAGCGTTCGGGGGTGAGCCAGCGCATGCCGATCTCGGTTCTGGAGAACGTCGTCTCCAACGCCGAGCGCCGCGCCATCCTGCTCGGTGAGCCGGAGATCGTGCCCCGCGTCAGCGACATCTACGCTGCCCTCCCCGCGATCACCGGAAAGCTCGAGCTCGAGTACGAAGGCGAGCTGGTCGGTGCCGAAACCGTCGCCCGTGAGCTGCTCGCGTCCGCGGCGGCACAGACGTTCTACGCGCGCGGCGGTGAGGCCGTGGAGCCGGCGCTCGAGGAGATCGTCGCCTATTTCGAGAACGGCGGCGTCCTCCAGCTCACGGAGTTGGCGGGTGCGGAGGCGTGCCTCGACGGGTTCCGGACAGTGCCCGGTCTCATGGAGGCGGTGAAAGGCGCCGCCCTCGTCGACCGCAACGCGCCGGGGCACAGGGTGGCTGCCGCGGAGCTGGTGCTCGAGGCTCTCGTCGCCAGGCGCCGCCTGTCACGATCCGAGTCCGGGCGCATCACCCGCGCGCCGCGGCGGTCGCCGCCGAAGGGGACGGGCTCGATCGAGGTGTAACGGCGCCGGCGTCGCCGGGTGACCCCGCGTAGCTCCCGCATACCCGCTGGTACCGCCATGTCGACGCAGCGCGGCGGAATGCGTTCGGCGCGCTCGCCGGCTGAGCTCTGGGCGCAGGACGGCTGACCGGCTCAGGCGAACAGGAGCCCCAGGCTCGCGACAAAGGTGAGGGCGAGCGCGAGGTTTTCGAAGAGTCGCTGATCGATGTAGCGGATCAGCCACCTGCCGAACAGGGCGCCGCCGATCGCGAAGGGCCAGAGCGCGAGACTCTGCGCCAGCGACGCCGCCGAGATCAGCCCGAGCGAGTAGCTGAACGGGACCTTGAACAGGTTGACGGTGAGGAAGAACCAGGCGGTCGTCCCGACGAAGGTCACTTTCGGCAGCCGCATGGCGAGCAGGTAGAGGATCATGATTGGGCCGGCGGCGTTGGCGACCATCGTCGTGAAACCGGCGCCCACTCCGGTCAGGCCAACGAACCACCAGCGAGGCCGCTCTACCTCCCGCGCCAGCGGACCCCGGTCCCGGACCACACGCACGATCACGAGCACGATGAGGATCGCACCGATCAGGGTGCGCACGGCGTCGTCGTCGAATCGGCCGAGCGCGAAAGTACCGACCACGATCCCCACGACCGTCGGCGGGAAGAGGCGCAGGAGCTGGGACCAGTCGGCGTCCCGGCGGTAAACTGTGACTGCCACGATGTCGGCGATGATCAGGACGACGAGGACGACACCGACCGACTCGCGCGCCGGCATGATCGCAGCGAAGATGGCGACCGGGAGGATGCCGAGTCCCGCGACGCCTGTCTTCGCGATCCCGAACATCACGGAACCGAGACCGGCGAGCACCCATTGCCAGAGTGTCAGATCCAAGCGGCTACGACCTCTTCCTATCCGGGGGCGTCAGACGCGGGCGCCGTGACGACGGACGCGGTTCATTCCACGATGGGGCGGGCGGGTTCCGCAGAATAGAGAGCATTGCACCGGGCGGCGGGGGCTCATGCCTGGACGCCATTCGGCAACCCGTTCGGTCGATTTGCCTGCGCCGCTGGCGTGGGCGCAACGCGGGCGATACCGGCGCGGCGCGCTGCGCCACGGCTGGCCGACTCCACGGTAGGGACGCGACCGGAGAGCCGCAAGCTGACAGGCGCTGTCAATGTCGCTGCAAAGCAATGATCCCAACCAATAGGGCCAGCTCGAGACCCGACCGTAACGGAAGCGACCGCACCCGGAGCGGTCGCGTGCACCGTGGGAGGCTCGCTCTCTGCCGCCCGCCCGCCGCCGAATCCGCACAGCTTCGGCTGAGGGATCGGGCAGTGCCCCGCCGGGTTTTTCCACGCCCGATTCGATTGACGCCTGCACCCGCCCGCTCTTACCTTCCCGCCCGGCACCCGACACGGTGCCGCCGCTCCCTTCTCCCGAGATAACAGACCCGGTCGTGTCGCTGGCGGTCGCGCGCCGCCGGGCGCGGACTCCGGGCCACGAAAAGCGCACGAATGACGACGACGTCCCGACCGCCCATCACGCGCGTGCTCGCCACGGTCGACTGGAGCGAGAAGCACAGGCGCGGGTTGGCCGAGCTGTTCGCTCCCGCCGAGGTGCGCTTCGCGAAGCGCTCGGAACGCGGCGAGGTGCTCCGGGAGCTGGAACGTGTCGAGGTGGCGGTCATCAAGGGCACCATCGACGAGGCCTATCTGAAAGCGCCTCGCCTGCGGTGGGTCCACTGCGACCAGTCGGGGCTCGACTCGTTCGCGCCACCGCACCTGTTCGACACCGGGCTGATGGTGACGTCGTCG
>DATMSC010000374.1:0-6773 GCA_035565595.1 Longimicrobiales bacterium
GCTGGCCTCCTTCCCGGCCGTCTCGGCGCCGTGCACCGAGTTCGCGATCAGGACGATCGCCTTCCCGCTCCTGAGCGCGTCTTCCGGCGAATGGACCGGCTCGCTGGAGATGACGACGAGCACGACCTCGCGACCCATCAGCGTCCGGGCAACGGGTTGGATCGTGACCTCGGGCCGCGCGCGGGCCAACTCAGTCCAGAACGCCATGAGCGTGTCGTACGGCGTCGGCCCGGCCTGGAACTCGCGCAGTTCCTGCCACGTCTGCGGCGCTTCCGCCGGGACGGCGGCAGTGTCCTGCGCGGCGAGCGCCGGCGCCATCGCGATGACGAGGAATGCAATGAGATGCCAGCAGCGGCCGAGTCGTACCATGAGTACGAAAGTCTGCGTAGGGAGAGGGGATGTCAATGACGGCGCAGGGCTAAGGCTGGGGCTAGGGCTAGTCCAGGGCTAATGGTTGGCGGCCGGCACAGGCATGCGGCATTCCATTGCAGGGGCGGACCGACGTGCCCGCCCGTGGTTGACCGGTTGATGCTCCATGGCTGCCCCGCAACCGTCCGACGCGGGGGGAACGTATCCAGTGCGTGCGCACTGGCATGCGGCATTCCATTGCAGGGGCGGACCGGCGTGTCCGCCCGCGTCCGACCGGCCGATGCTCCGATCTAGGGATACGACTCGAGTGAGTAGCGCGACGAAGACCACGGGTTCTCTCCTCATCCGCGGCGGGACGCTCGTCACGATGGACCCCGCCCGCTGCGTCCTCCACGCGGACCTCCTTATCCAGGACGGACGCATCGCCGCGATCGGAACGGGTCTCGACGTGCGCGCCGACGACGTGTTCGACGCGTCGGGAATGGCGGTGCTCCCGGGGCTGGTCCAGACGCACGTCCACCTCTGCCAGACGCTCTTCCGCGGCATGGCGGACGGGCTCGAATTGCTTGAATGGCTCAGGCAGCGGATCTGGCCTTTCGAAGCCGCACACGACCCGGAGAGCGTCGCGGCATCCGCGAGACTGGGGTGTGCGGAGCTGATCCTCGGCGGGACGACGACGATCGTCGACATGGGCACGGTCCACCACACCGGGGAGATCTTCCGCGCCATCGAGGCGAGCGGGCTCCGCGCCCTCGCCGGGAAGTGCATGATGGACACCGGCGACGAGGCGCCCGCAGGGCTGAGGGAAACGACAGACGCCTCGCTCCGGGAGAGTATCGACCTTCTCGATGAGTGGCACGGCGCCGCCGGCGGCCGCATCCGCTACGCCTTCGCGCCGCGCTTCGCGCTGAGCTGCTCCGAGACGCTACTCGCCGAGGTGGCCCGGGAGGCGGAATCCCGCGGCGTGCACGTGCACACGCACGCGTCGGAGAGCGTCGGCGAGTGCGAGCTGGTCGCCGCCCGTCGCGGCGCGCCGCCGGTAGAGTACTTCAACCGCGTCGGCCTCACCGGCCCGCGCACGATCCTCGCCCATTGCGTCCACCTGAGCGACCACGAGATGGGGCTCCTCGCCGACACCGGCACCGCCGTCGCTCACTGCCCATCGTCGAACCTCAAGCTCGCCTCCGGCATCGCGCCCATCGCGGAGCTGCGCCGGCGAGGCGTGGCTGTCGGGATCGGCGCGGACGGCGCGCCGTGCAACAACGAGCTGAACGGGTTCCTGGAGCTCCGTCTCGCGGCGCAACTCCAGAGCGTGGGGGCGGGCCCCGGCGCCCTCACCGCGATGGACGCGCTGGAGATGGTCACGATCGGCGGCGCTCACGCCATCGGGATGGCTGACGAGATCGGCAGCCTGGAGATTGGCAAGCGCGCGGACGTCATCGCCGTCGACCTCGACACGCTCCACTCCTCGCCCGACGGGGCGGATCCGGAAAACGTCGTTTCGCGGTTGGTCTACTCCGCCCGCGCCAGCGACGTCCGCCTGACCGTCGTCGACGGGCGCGTCCTCCTGCGCGACAAAAAGCTGCTGACCCTCGACGAAGACGGAGTGCGGCAGGAGGCGAGCCGGGCGCTGGCCGTCCTGGAGCGGCGGGTGGGATGACCTGGAGAGACACGGAAGTCACCGGGTCTCAAATGGCGGCATGCCGACTTGCGGATGAGGCATTCCTGAAGCCTCCGGGGCTGACGCAGCGGGATCCGGCTGAGGGTATCCGTGTGTCGTCTCAGCGAGTCAATGAGCTGGTCAACGGCAAGCGTGGCATCACCCCGGTCACGGCTCTACGGCTGGCGAAGTTCTTCGGGACCAGCCCTGATGTCTGGTTGAATCTCCAGCTACAGTGGGACCTCTATCGCGGGATGATCGAGGAAGCTCCGATCCTGGACCAGATCGAAGGGCTTTGCGCGGTGTGAAGCTGCGCTGCCTCCTCTTCGACTCGTCCCTGGCGGGCGCCGCGAAACGAACGCCGACTAGCTGGGCCCCGCTACTCCCCGTGTCGACGGGTCACCGGGTGCGGGCCGTCCTTCCCGGTGATCGCACCCCCTGACGCCCCGGTCGACCCCGAGTCCCGGCCCGCAAATCCGCCTGGGACCGCCGAACCCGGTCACCTGCAACGCCTCGGCCGGGTGCTCCGGCTCAGTCTCCCTCTGTAGCCGGCAGCGCCCGCGAGATCGCGGCGATGAGGTCCTGTTCTCCGCCGGAGCCTGTATAGACAACGCGCCCCGACGCATCCAGCACGGCGACGTAGGACGTCGTGGGCGCGGCGAAAGCGCGCGTGGCGCGGCCCTGACCGTCGAAGACCACGATCCCGGGGAGCGGGTGATCCTGGATGTGGCGGCGGACGGACGCCACACTCTGGCCGACGCCGACGGCGACGATGACGAACTGGACCTGGTCGCCGAACCTGGCGTGCGCCGCGTCGACAGTCGGCTGGAGCTGCTCGCAGAGCGGGCACCACGTTGCCCAGAACTCGACGAACATCGGCTTCGAGCCAATGTACTGGCCGAGGTCGACGTCGTTCCCGGCGAGGTCCTGGAGCACGACCGGTTCGGGCCGGGTCCCGACCGGGAGCCCGATCTGCTGGGCGGCGAGCGGTCCGCCGGCGAGGAGCAGGGTGGCGGCGAGCGCCGCAGGCGTCAGGAGGCGATAGAACCGTTGCATGGCAGTGTGCTCCATCGAGGTTGGGAGACGTGGCGACGCGGGACGCGTTGCGCCGCGCGTCACATGACGCGCCACATCTCCAGGTAGTAATAGCCGGCCATGGCCAGGATTAGCACCCCCGCGATGCGCTTGGACCAGACGAGCCATCGGCCCGAGCGCGGCAGGAAGGTGATCGCGCCGGAGAACAGCCCGACGACCACGAGGAGCGTGGTCATCCCGAGCGAAAAGACGAACAGGTAGAGAAACCCCAGGACGGCGTTCTGGGTGCTCGCGACCCAGGTCAGCACCGCGGCGAAGGCCGGTGCGCCGCACGGCGCCGCGACGATCCCCGACGACGCGCCGAGCAGGAACACCGCCGGGTACGACCCACCGCCCAGCCGCCCTGCCCATGCCGCAAGCCGGCGAGGCGCGGAGACCGGGATCACGTCGAGCATAGCCAGGCCGAAAATCAGGAGCACCGTCCCTGTCGCGAAGCGCGCCCACGGGTTCGCGGCGACGGTGCCGAAGAGCGTGCCCGTCATCCCCGCGAGCAGCCCGACGAGCGCATAGAGCAGTGCCAGTCCGAGGACGTACGTCAGCGTCAGGGCGGCGATTCGCGCGCGGCCCGGGCGCTCCTCCCCCGCCGCGCCGCCGATGATCCCGGCGGTAATGGGGATCATCGGGTAAATGCACGGGGTCAGGCTGGTCAGCACGCCGGCGCCGAACAGCACGGCAATAGCGACAACCGGCTGCTGCACGGGCACTTCCTGGATGGCCAGCACGGCAAGGAGGTGTGGCATGCCCCGGACCCGCAGATGGACGATGGTGCGTGAGCGCCTTGCGCCGGAATCCGTTCATTATACCATCAGGCGTTCCCTCAGAGCTACCTGGCGCTAACCGGCGAACGGTCCACCATGCCCGAACCGACCTGGGTCTCGACGCTGCCGCCCCTCCTCGCGATCGTGCTGGCGATCGCGACACGGCAGGTCTTCCTCTCGCTCGCGGCCGGGATCTGGCTCGGCTGGACCGTCCTCTCCGGGTGGAACCCGCTGGCTGGGGTCGCCGGCGCTATCGACGGGACCGTGGCCGTGCTCGGCGACGCCGGAAACGCCCGGGTCATCCTCTTCACGTTCGCCATCGGGGCGCTGATCGCGACGATCGAGACGGGTGGCGGGGTGCGCGGGTTCGTCGCCTGGATCGAGGGGAAGCGGTGGGTCACGAGCGGGCGGCGAGCCGAGCTGCTGGCGTGGGTCCTCGGCATCCTGATCTTCATCGAGTCCAACATCACGGTGCTGGTCACCGGTGCGGTGGGCCGTCCTCTCTTCGACAGGTTCCGGTCGTCGCGTGAGAAACTCGCCTACATCTGCGACTCGACTTCCGCGCCCATCTGCATCCTGATCCCGCTGAACGCCTGGGGCGCGTACGTGCTCGGGCTTCTCGGACAACTCGAGGTCAATGACCCGCTCGGTGTCTTCGTGGCGAGCATCCCCATGAACCTGTATCCGCTCCTCTCCGTCCTCCTCGTGGGAGCGGTCATCGCTTTCCGCTGGAACATCGGTCCGATGCGTGCCGCCGAGGCAAGGACGCAGGGCGGGGAGCTGCTCTGGCCGGGTGCCGTCCCGCTGGTCGATCCGGAGGTACTCTCACCGCCGCCGAGCACGCGCATCCCGCCCAGGGCGCTGAACATGATCGTGCCGGTCGCGGCGCTGGTCGTAGCCGTGCCGGCCGGCCTGCTGATCACCGGTGGCGGCGACATCCGCGCCGGGTCGGGTTCGACGAGCGTCCTCTGGGCAGTCCTCTTTGCCCTTGCGACAGCCTGGGCGCTCCTCCTCGCCCAGCGGTCGACGACCGAGGCGGAACTCACTCAAACGGCGCTCAGGGGCGCGGGCGGGCTCATGAGCATGGCGCTCCTGCTCCTCCTCGCACTCGCCCTCGCCGACGTTGCAAGGGAGCTCGGGACCGGCGCTTACGTCGCGGGAGTGGCCGAGGGGCTCCTTGCACCGGCCGTGCTCCTCCCGCTCACCTTCCTCGTCGGCGCCATCATCTCGTTCTCGACGGGGACGAGCTGGGGAACCTTCGCCATCATGCTGCCGATCGCCGTACCTGCCGCCGCGGCGATGGGACTCCCGCTCGCGCCTTTCGTCGCCGCGTCGCTCTCCGGCGGGATCTTCGGCGATCACGCCTCGCCGATCAGCGACACCACGATCATCTCGTCGATGGCGGCTGCGACCGACCACATCGATCACGTGCGGACGCAGCTCCCGTACGCACTCCTGGCCGCAGCCGCTGCTACGGCAGGGTTCGCGGTCATTGGTGTGGCGCTGTGAGGCAGGATGCGACACGCAATAACATCCGGGACCGGTTCACGCCCGGATGAGGGCGCCGAATGCCCGCGCCCAACGGACCGGGGGCGGGGGAACCTCATCGCATTTGGTTCGCCTGTGCACGACATCACCATAGACGACTTCCTCGTACCCGAGCTCGTCTTCCAGATCGGTATCGAGCCGCGCCGAATCAACATGCTGACGTCGACCGACGGTGTCGAATGCGACGAAGCCTGGCCGAACCGCATTCATGTTCGCATTGGTGATGTGGAGCTACCGGTTGTCGGACTAGGGAGTTGATCAAGAACAAGCGTGCTGTCGGACGGACCAGGGACCTCGCCGATGTCGAGCAGCTCGAGAACAGGGGCGCCTGTCAGACGCGCGTGCGACGGCGAAAGGATAGCGACAGCCAGTAGCGTCGGAGACGCAGCTGCGCGGCTGTCCCGGCCAGAAGCCCCCCACCTTGCCCACCCGTCGGAACCCGCCATTTTTCCCGCCCGACCGGACGTGCAGCCGGGAAGCAACTGTGCATGAGGGAGGAATCGCATGGACGAAAAGGCGCTGTTCACGAAGTTCTGGAAGCAGGAATCGAAGACGACGCGGCGGGTGCTCGAGCGGATCCCGGAGGGCTCGGACTACCGGCCGGACCCGAAGTCGCGGACCGCGCAGCAGATCGCCTGGCAGATCATTGGCGAGATGCGGGTCATCGTGGATGCGGCGGAGACGGGGACGACCGCGTGGAACCCGGATCCGATGCCGGCGACGATGAAGGAGATCCTGGAAGCGTACGACCGCTACAGCGAGGAGATCATTCAGCGGTGGGAAGCGCTCCCTGAAGAGAGGTGGAACGGGACGCTCGAGTTCTTCGGCACGCCGCGGCCGACGTCGGCGGTGGCGTGGAGCTTCCTCTTCGACATCATCCATCACCGCGGCCAGATCACGACGTACCTGCGGCCGATGGGCTCGACGGTTCCGCAGGTCTATGGGCCGACGGCGGACGAGCCGTAGACCCGGGCTCTAATCGGCGTTCGTAAGGAGCGCGACCGGGAGGTTCTCGAAGACCCGGGCGAGGGGGAGGACGGGGCGGCGATTGCGCCGGACGGTGCCGACCGTGGCGTCCGTCACGACGTCGCGCCAGACGTGCGGCGCGTCGGTCGGTAGCCGCAGATGCGTCCGCCCCCACGCGGCGCCGGTCGCGAAATGGCCTGGCGGCACGATGCGCGTAAGCAGTCTGGGCGCGACGGCGATGGCCCACTCGCCGTTGCGCCGCCGGGCGAACGCGCATACGTGCTCGCGCCACCGACCGCCCGCATCGATCGGCAGGTACTCGCCCCGCTGGAACAGCTCCGCCCGGGCGCGACGGAAGCGGAGGAGCCGGGCGATGA
>DATMSC010000375.1:0-3405 GCA_035565595.1 Longimicrobiales bacterium
CAGCACGCGTAACGCTCGCGATCGCCGCCACAGCGACGGCCCGTCCGCTTTCACGCTGCGCGATGGCGAGGTCCCGCACGACGCGCTCGAGCCCGCCGTACGGGCCCGGAGCGAGCACGTGCAGCACGTGCGGCCTACCGCGATGCACCACGGCCCGCCCTCCGGAATGTCCTGGATGCTGCGCCGGCCGCTGAGAGCGGGCGCGGCGGGCGCCACCCGGTGGGTGGCTACGTGCCGGCCGAGTTCTGGAGGATTCGGGCCAGTTCCGCGGTACACGCGTCGATGCGCCGGTATACCCGCTCGAAGACTTCCGCGGATTGGCCGATCGGATCGTGGATCAGGCGGGTTTCGATCGGATTCGGGTCCAGATCGCCGAGCACGAGCACGCGGCCGGGCACATCGACCATCGAGTGCAGCATGCGGGCGTGTACCGGATCCATCACGAAGATCCAGTCGAACGCCTTGACGCCGGGCGACTCGACCAGGCGGGAGCGATGGTAGGACATGTCGATCCCCATCGCCGCCGCGACACTCAGCGCCGTCGACGGCGGCGGGCGGCCCGGGCCATAGAAGCCGGCCGATGCAATCGCGATGCAATCTCGCACCGGAGGCGACAGTCGCTGTCGCAGCGATTCGGCGGCAAAGGGGCTGCGGCAGATGTTGCCGTAGCAGATGAAGAGAACCGCGGACGGGAGCGTATCCCGGCCGAGAATCTTCAGGATGCGACGCCGGCGGTGCGGGTGCAGCGCCTGCTCGGACTTTCGCTTCAACCCCGATATCAACGCACGGGGCTCTGCAAACGGAGCCATTTTACCTGATTCGGGACCATCTGGCGCAATTTCGGCCGGGAAGATGGTAACCCCGAACGATGCCGGATGCCATAGCGCGCGCTGTGGCGCGGCGGCTCGCGTCACGCGGACACGGGGCCAGTTCGTCGCCGGGCGCGGCACATGGATTGCCTCGGTGGCGGCCGCCGCCTCGTCGAATGCACGCGGCGCGCGATTCCCCCGAGAGAAACGGCATGATCCGCGAACCGCACGTCATTGCGCCGGCGGCTGGCCGCAGGCACGTCCACGCGCCAGTTCGACCCAGGATATCGATGGTTGTCGCCTCGACGCGGTCCAATGCGCGCCTCGCCGCTTATCTGGACGCGTTGATGCCGCGGTGTCGGGTGCTCGGCATCGAGATCGTGGTCGTTCGCGCCTGTGACGCGGCGGAACTTCCCGGTTTCGTCAGAATGTACCCCGCCGTCCGGTTCGTGGAGGCGCCCGAAGGCAGCTCGGTGGCTGCCCTCAAGGCCGCCGGGATGGCCGCAGCGGCCGGTGACGTCGTCGGGCTCACCGATGACGACGAGTCCATAGCTCCGGACTGGCTGCACGGCCTCGTCGAAGCGTGGTTTCACCGGGCGCACGCGCGATGATCGGGGATGCAAGGCGGCCGCTCCTGTCCGTGATCGTTCCCGCGCACAACGATGGCCGGCCGCTGCAATCGTGCCTCGACGCACTGTGCGCGAGCCGATTTCCGCGCGGTCAGTGGGAGCTCATCGTCGTCGACGATGCGAGCGACGACGATACGGTGATCGTAGCCGCGCAGTACGCCGACACCGTGGTGCGCCTGGCCGGTCCTGCCCATGGCCCGGGCTACGCCAGGAACCGCGGGTTCGAGGGCGCGCGCGCTGACATTGTCGTATTCGTGCATCCGTGGGTGACCGCCCGGCCCGAAACGCTGGGCGCGATTGCCGAAGCGTTCCAAACGGCGCCGGAGCTATCGGCGCTTACGGGCATCTGCGACATCGCCGGCGGCAGTTCGCTAGCCAGCCGGTACGCTGAGCTGCTCGTTGCCCACGCCTGCCACTCGCCCCGGGCAGGGGGCACAGCGGTGTTCTGGAGTGGCTGCGGCGCCGTCAGACGCCACGTCTTCAATACTGCCGGCGGGTTCGACGAATGGCACGGCCAGGAGTCGTGGACCGGCGACCTCGACCTGACGCTGCGCCTGGTGCGGCGAGGATATTCGGTGCAACGAGACGGTCGGGTGCGTGCCACCTTCACGCACCGATGGACCGCCCTCGAGGTCCTCACCTCGGTACTGTGGCGCCGGGCTTTTGCCGCCGCGTGGTCGCTTCCCCTCGGTGCAACAGTGACCGGCCGGGTTGGCCGTCGCGCCGAGGCGGGATCGCTCGTGGCGCTCGGCGCAGCGTTCGTGCTCCTGGCTCTGGGCGGCCACGGCGGTGGCGCAATCGTTACCGCGGCGGGCATTGCCAGCCTCGGCGCCATGTTCCTGTTCGACCTCGAGTTTCTCCGGTTCGCCGCCAATCGCGGCGGACTTAGACTCGTCGCTACCGCAGCGCTCGCCCAGATCGTCCGTTGCACGGTGATCGGCATCGCGACGCTCGCAGGGTGGACCGCCCGTGCGCTCGTCGGCCCGCCCAAGCCGCCTGTCACTCTCGAAGCGCTCGCGGCTGCTGGAGTGTCGACCTGGCCGCCCGCACCGGTACCCCCGCGGCAGCGAGACCGGTGAGCCTGCAGCAATGGGACGCGCCCGCAGATCGTGGCGTCGCCGCAACAGTTGGCGGCTGGAGCAAGGCGTCTCCTCACTGTCGTATCCCGCGCCCCACCCCAGCTCCGCGTCACCATGCGGCCAGAGGGCACGCTAAGTGCGTTCGGCGGCCGCCGAATCGCCGATTTCCGCCGGTTCCCGATCACAGTCCGAATTGCGCATGAGATCGATGCGTCTGTTCGTCTGCGCCAGCATGATGCTCGGCACCGCCCCGTCGGTCGCCGCGCAGTCGCTGGCCGGCGGCACCGTCCAGGGAAGAGTCGCCGACTCGGCGGGCCAGCCCGTTTTCGACGCGACTGTCACGCTCGTCAGCGCGACCGCCGGATTTGCGCGCTATGCCCGTACCTCGCGAGACGGGGAGTTCATCTTCCGATTCGCGCAGCCGGGCGAGTACGAAGTCCTGATCGAGAAGGTAGGGTTCCACCCGGTCGTCATCCGTGGTGTCGAGGTGAATCCGGGGAACCATGCCCGGGTGGATGCGCCACTCGCTGCCGCGCCCGCGGGTGAGGCGGAGCTTCGCGAGTTGCTATACCAGGGCACCGGCGCACGCCCCTCCGATCACTTCGCGATCTCGGAGTTCATCCTGCGCGAGATGCCCGAGACGGGCCGCGAGCTGACCTCGCTGGGGAGGTATGCGACGGTATTCGGTGAGCACCTCGGCGGGCTGGGTGTGCCCGGACGGTGGGCGGCGATCCGTGTCGATGGGTTCCCCGTCTCACCGCTCCCGGGAGTGGTGCCCGCGGCGAGCCCAATGGCGAATCTGCCCGTGTCATGGATCTCGCAGGCCATGTTTCTCCCTGACGGCGCGGATGTCGGGTGGGGTGGCTCCCCCGGCGCCTATGTCGACGC
>DATMSC010000376.1:0-2176 GCA_035565595.1 Longimicrobiales bacterium
CTGTTGCCGGCGCTGTGCCTGGCCGTCTTCACCCTGGTTCCCGGTCGTACCGCTTCGGCGCTGCAGGCGGGCGGCGGCCAACGCATCCAGATCGAGCCCGGCGAAGAGTGCCCGCCGGGGACCACCGAAGTTCGCCCGCTCTCCTGCCAGGCGCCGGAGTTCGATCCGCCCAGCATCCTGGATTACCGGCCCCGCTCGACGCTCGTGGTGGAAGAGCACTTCGTGCCGCGAGCCAGGTTTCCGGTCGTGGACGTTCACGGGCACCAGACAGCGCTCACCACGCCCGAGGCGATCGAGGAAATGGTTCGGGAGCTGGATGCGCTGAACGTTCGCGTCTACGTGTCCGCGGACAACCTGACGGGCGAGCGGCTCCGGGCGGTGCTGGACGCGGTCGCGGCGAGCCCGCACCGGGATCGGTTCCGTATCATGACGGGCATCGATTTCAGGGGCGTCGGCGAACCAGGATGGGCCGAGCGGGCCGTTGCCCAGCTCGAGGCCGACATCGCCGCCGGCGCCGTCGGCGTGGGCGAAATTCCGAAGAGCCTCGGCTTGACGCTGACCAAGGCGGACGGGACCCGATTGCGCGTCGACGATCCCGTCCTAGATCCGATCTGGGAAACGCTCGCGCGCCTCGGCGTCCCCGCCTTCATTCACACGGCAGAACCATCTGAGTTCTTCCAGCCGCTCGACTACAACAACGAACGGTGGCTGGAGCTCGCGCTCTTCAGGGATCGACGGAATTACGGACCCGACCGCCCCACTTTCGAGCAACTGATGGAGGAGCGGGACAACCTGATCCGCAGGCACCCGAACACTCACTTCATCATCGCCCACTTCGGCTGGCACGCGAACGACCTCGCACGGGCCGCGAGGCTGCTCGACGAGTTCCCGAACGTGACGATCGAGATGGGCGCGATCCTGTACGATCTGGGGAGGCAGCCGCGAACCGCGCGCGAATTCTTCATCCGGTACCAGGACAGGATCCTCTTCGGGAAGGACTCGTTCCAGCCGGTGGAGTACCCGTATTACTGGCGCGTGCTCGAAACTGCGGACGAGTACTTCGACTACTATCGGGACTACCACGCCTTCTGGAAGCTGTACGGCCTGGATCTGCCGGACGAGGTGCTGCGCAAGGTCTATTACGAGAACGCGCTCCGCATCCTGCCCGGGATGCCGCAGGACGGCTGGGAGTGACAGCCGAAGTCGGCGGATGGTGAGTTTCCGCGGCGCCGACCACCGGGTCGGCGCCGTTTTTTTGGTCGTATTGCGGTCAGTCGGCGCCGGCCGCCCGGCGAGGCATTTCGTCCGGGTCTCCGGCGGTTCCGCCACTCCTGGCTCGGGCGAAGTAATCAATGAACCAGTCGCGGGCAAGCTCGGCGACTCTTTCGAGTTTCCCGGGTTCCTCGAAGAGGTGCGACGCGCCGGGGACGACCTCCAACCGTTTCTGGGTCCGGAGCCTTTTGAGTGCGTCCTGGTTCATCGCCACTACCGGCTCATCCAGTGATCCGACGATGAGCAGCGTGGGCGCGCGCACTTCTTCGATGTAGTGCGATGCCAGATCCGGCCGCCCACCGCGGGAAACGATCGCCACCACGCGCTCCGGTCGCTTGGCAGCGGCAATGAGTGCGGCCGCCGCTCCCGTGCTCGCACCGAAGTAACCGAGCGGTAGATGCCGCGTGGCGGCGTCGCTCGCAGCCCAGTCCGTGGCGGCGAGCAGCCGGTCGGCGAGAAAGGGGATATCGAAGCGCAACTGAGCCGTGACGGAATCGATGCGTGCTTCGGAGTCGGTCAGGAGATCGAGGAGGAGCGTCGCGAGCATCGCATCCTGGAGCACTGCGGCGACGCGGCGGTTTCGCGGGCTGAAACGGCCGCTACCGCTCCCGTGTGCGAACAGGACGAGCCCACGAGCGCCTGCCGGGATCACGAGATCACCCTCGAGTCGGGCATGGTCGACCGGAATATTCACGGAGCGTGCGGTGGACGATTCAACCATCATGGACCTCCCGATACTCAGCCAGGTGTAGCCTCGCCCTCCCGGGCAGCTTCCGTTCCAGTACGTCGAGCACCCTGCGAGAAGATCCTCGGCCACATCCGCCGGTGTGGCACGAACCTTTCCAGCGCCGCGACTCACCTGAATCGCCGAACCGCGCAGGCATTTCGACCGGCGCGCCCGTCG
>DATMSC010000377.1:0-8501 GCA_035565595.1 Longimicrobiales bacterium
GCGGCTTCGATCGCGGATGCGAGTCCGTATCGATCGTCGCGGGCGTGACTGCGGTGCGCGAACTGCAAGTAGTCGTATACGGCCTGATCCGCGTACTCTGGCGCCCGCTCCAGCAATTGCGCGTAGGTGTCGCGCATCCCCTCCAGGTCGTTGAGTCGTGCATGGGCGTGCGCGGCACGCGCCAGCGCCGCGTTGTCGCCGCCCTGGCGGTACGCCAGGATGTATTCCGCAAGGGCTTCGTTGTAGCTGGAGTCTGCCCAGAGCCGGTCGCCGCGGCCGATCGCAGTGTCACCGGAACCGCAGGCCGAGAGGGCGAAGACCAGCGCAAACGCCGCAACCGTGAACCGGGTCCGCCGGAGCGGGGTGCCGCGACGAACGCGCCGCCTGTTGCCGGCGGGCTTCGTTGCCCGCCGGGTCGAAAGAGCAGGATGCCGCATGATCGAATGATAACGCGGCACCCCCGGCACTGCCAATCCGCGCGAATGGAGATGGGAGTCGAAGCGGGATCCGCTCATCCGGCGACGGCCGGCACCTCCGGTGCGACGCGGCCCCGGCCAATGCTGAAGTACTCGAAGCCGTTGTCGCGCATGCGCGAGGGCTCGAACAGGTTCCGCCCATCGAACACGAGCGGCGTGCGCATCAGTTTCCGCATCCGCGGGAAGTCGGGACGCCTGTACGGTTGCCATTCGGTGAGGATCACCAGGGCGTCCGCATCCGGCAGGGCGTCGTAGTTGTGCTCGCAATAGACCACGCGATCGCCGAAGTGTCGCCGTGCCTCCCGCATGGCCTGCGGGTCGTGAACGCGCACCTGCGCTCCGCGGTCCAGCAGCCCTTCGACCACGACGAGCGACGGCGCCTCACGCATGTCATCGGTTTCGGGCTTGAAGCTGAGTCCCCACACCGCGAACACACGGTTCTGGAGCCCGCTTCCGAAACGCTCGTCGATGGCCGCGAGCAGTATCTGCTTCTGGGTATCGTTCACCCGCTCGACCGCTTCGAGCATTGCCGTGTCGACGCCGTATTCGGCAAGCGTTCGGATCAGCGCGCGGACATCCTTCGGGAAGCAGCTCCCGCCGTACCCGCATCCGGAGAACAGGAATGCCGGTCCGATGCGGGCGTCCGTGCCGATGCCCTTCCGTACCATGTCCACGTCGGCGTTCACCTCGTCGCACAGACGCGCGATCATGTTCATGAACGAGATCCGGGTCGCGAGCATTGCATTGGCCGCGTACTTCGTGATCTCCGCCGAGGCCGTGTCCATGAAGAGGATCGGGTTGCCGGTCCTGACGAACGGCTCGTAGAGCTCAGCGATCCTCTGGCGCGCGTACTCCGTGTCCGCGCCGACGACCACCCGGTCGGGTTTCATGAAATCGTCGACAGCGGCTCCCTCCTTCAGGAACTCGGGGTTGGAGCACACGTGGACCCTATGATTCGTCCTCGCCCCAATGACCTGACGCACCTTGTTCACGGTGCCCACCGGCACCGTGCTCTTGGTGATCACGATCTTCTCGCCGTTCGCGTGATCGCCGATTGTCGCGGCGGCCGCGAGGACGTGCTTCAGGTCGGCGCTGCCATCTTCATCGGGCGGGGTGCCGACGGCGATGAAAATGATTTCGCTCGCCTCCACGGCGGAGCCGACATCGGTGGTGAAGGCAAGGCGGTTCTCGGCGAGGTTCCGCTGGACCAGCGGTTCGAGACCCGGTTCGTAAATCGGCACCTGGCCCTTCCGCAGCGACTCGATCTTGCGCTCATCCACGTCAGCACAGATCACATCGTTTCCAGATTCGGCCAGGCAGGCCCCAACGACGAGCCCCACGTATCCGGTGCCGATCACGGCTACTTGCATTCTCCACCCTCCAGTGTTACGTACGACACGGCTGCGGGCGCGACGCGGGATCGCTCGCGCACGGCCCGATCGCAAGAACGACGCCCCCTTCAGCTCCTTCAGCGCGCATCAGATCCGCTCCGCGCCGGGCCCTCGTAGAACGAAGCGATTCGGGACACAACTTCATCGATCTGGGCTTCCGACATCTCGGGATAAATGGGCAGACTCACCACTTCGGTCGCGAGCTGCTCGCTAACCGGCAGGTCCCCCGGTCGGTGCCCGAGCTCCGCGAAGCACGGCTGCAGATGCAGCGGGATCGGATAATAGACCGACGTCGCGATCCCGGCATCGCCCAGCCACCGGCGCAGCTCGTCCCGCCGCTCGACGCGTATGGTGTAGACGTTGTGCGCGCTCTCGTTGTAACGCGCCACCGGCGGGGTGCGGACCGCCGGCGAGAGCCTGGCCAGCAGTGAATCGTATGCCCGGGCCACCGCGCGTCGGCTTCGCACCCACTCCCGTGCATGCGGCAGTTTCACGCGGAGGACGGCGGCCTGCAGCGCATCCAGCCGGGAGTTCACGCCGACGAGGTCGTGGCGGTAGATCTCCTCACTACCGTGCACCCGCAGCGAACGCACCCGCCGGGCGATCCGCTCGTCGTCCGTCGCGACCAGGCCACCATCGCCGAACCCGCCCAGCACTTTCGTCGGAAAGAACGAGAAGCAACCGGCGGCGCCCACCGTACCGGCGTTGCGCCATACGCCGCCGATCTCCTGGCGGGCACCGAACGCCTGGGCCACATCCTCAATGACCGCCAGGTCGTGAGCCTGGCAGTAAGCCAGGATCGGTTCCATCGGCGCCATCTGGCCGAACAGATGCACGACAATGACCGCGCGAGTCCTGGAGGTCACCGCCGCTTCCAGCGTTTCGACGGTCAGGTTGAAGGTTTCGTTGTCGACATCGGCAAAGCGTGGACGAAGGCCCGCGTTCCAGACCGCGCCCGCGGTCGCGAAGAACGTGAAAGCAGGGACGACGACTTCGTCACCGGGTGTCAGCTCGAGTGCTCGCAACGCGAGGAACAGCGCGTCGGTCCCGCTGGCGCACCCCACCGCGTGCCGCGCACCGAGCACGGCCGCAAAATCCGATTCGAAGGCCTCGACAGCCGGTCCCAGGATGAATTTCTGGTCCTCGATGACCGCCGCCATCGCCGTTTCGACCTCGTCCCGAAGCCCTGCGTATTGAGCACGAAGATCGAGGAACGGTACTGCCATTGCCACCCCGTAAGCCGTTGCACTCCAGCCGGCAATCGTTGCCTGCCGGTCACGCCGGGGCAACAGTGTAGCCGCCGGGATGCCCGGGCGCAATCGCGAGCTTGCCCCACCAGCGCCCCCGGTTTGCGCCGCCCGGTGGGGGCGTGAATGACGGCGGCGCGAGAATTGCATATCCAGTCGCACACTTTCGACCGAGTCACAATCGCAAACAGTCTGGCGGGAGTCTCTACGACCATGTCACCGGATTCACTGCCGATCAAACTTCGGCGGGCGCGCGGAAGCATGACGTTGTCCGAAGCCGCCGCGAAGGCGGAGATCAGCGAGGCCCGAATTCGCGAGTACGAAGAGGGGACTCGACACCCGTACATGAAGACGCTCAAGAAGCTGGCCGGTGCGTACGGGTGCACCGTGTCGGAATTGCTGGACAGCGCGAGAAATTCCATCGCGGTGCGCCGCTCCCCGAGGCGACGCCCTCGCGCCGAGATCAACGACAGCTCCGAAGCGCCGATCGCGGCGGAGCAGGGACGGGAGATCCGGATCGTGATCGAGATCGTGCTCCGGACCGAAGCGGCAGCGACAGCAGTGTCGAGCGCTGCGGAATCGCACCAGGCCACACAGCCCGCCGGTAACGGCGACACCGGCGGCGTACAGCCGGCAGTGCCGCCGGTTGCCGAAACACACCGGCCGCGAGGCCGCCGCATTCCCGCAAGGCGGTTCTCCCGCGAGCCGTTCGCCAAGGACGGGGATCCGCTGGTTGAATTCCGGCGCGCGTACCGCGAATTTCGAGAGCGAAAATGAGATTCGCAGCGGCCCGGCGACCACGTCGTCGTGATCGCCGCGACGGCTATCGACATTCGTGAACAACGGTGACCATGCGCGTGCTGATTTCGGGAGCCGCCGGCTTCCTCGGGTCCCACCTGTGCGATCGATTCCTCGACGAGGGACACGATGTGGTCGGGATGGACAACCTCATCACGGGTTCGGAGGAGAATATCGCGCATCTCCGCAATCACCCGAGATTCGTATTCATCCGCCACGATGTGACCGATTACATCGATGTGGACGGCCCGCTCGATGGCGTCCTCCACTTCGCGAGTCCGGCGAGCCCGGTCGACTACATCGAGTTGCCCATCCAGACGCTCAAGGTCGGCAGTCTCGGCACGCACAACACGCTGGGCGTGGCCAAGGCGAAAGGCGCGCGCTACCTCCTCGCGTCTACATCCGAAGTGTACGGCGACCCCCAGATCCACCCGCAGGATGAGGAGTACTGGGGACACGTGAACACCATTGGGCCGCGCGGAGTCTACGACGAGGCCAAACGCTTCGCCGAAGCGATGACCATGGCGTACCACCGCTATCACGGCGTCGACACGAGAATCGTACGGATTTTCAATACGTATGGCCCGCGCATGCGACCCGCGGACGGGCGGGTGGTGTCCAACTTCATCGTTCAGGCCTTGCGCGGCGACCCGCTCACCGTCTACGGCGACGGCAGCCAGACGAGATCGTTTTGCTACGTCAGCGATGAAGTCGAAGGCATCTACAGGCTGTTCATGTCCGACTACAACGAACCCGTCAACATCGGCAATCCCGACGAATTCACGGTACGCGAGCTCGCCGAACGCGTGATTCAGCTCACCGGAAGCACTTCCAGTATCGAGTTCCGCCCGCTCCCGGTCGACGACCCGAAGATCCGCCGCCCGGCCATCGACCGCGCCCGTACCATCCTGGGATGGGAACCGCGTGTAGCGCTCGATGAGGGGCTCCGGCGGACGATTCCCTATTTCCAGGCGTTCATCGAGCAGGGTCGCGCATTCGCGCGCACACTATGAGCAGTGGATGCGTTCTCCCCATTGCTCACCGGCCGTGTGCCGACGCTCGCAAGTTACCGTGTTACGGGACCTTGGGGGAACATTTCGAACGTACTGCAATAATAGAACGTCAGATCGGCGACACCCGTCACCGTTTCACGCATCAAACCAACTGGAGTATCTGATGTCTCCTGATTCACTGCCGATCAGGCTTCGTAACGCACGCGGTTCCATGGACATTGCGCAGGCAGCCGCGCGGTCGGGAATCGCGGCTGAACGGATCAAGGATTACGAGTCCGGAACCCGCCAACCCTACCGCAAGACCCTCAAGAGACTTGCCGCCGCGTACGGCGTATCGATATCCGAACTCATCGGAGGTGCCGCTTCGTCCGTTGTAAGGGGCCGTCCGAGAGTCGTCCGCCGTCGTCGCGCAGCGACGAGCAGTGAAGCCGCAGCACCGACGACGTCGCTCCAGGTGCCCATCGAGGCAGGCGGAGCCGTGCGCATCACCATCGAGCTCGTGATCCGCGTGGAGCCGCCGCAGGCCGCAGCTACCCCGGAGAAGCCGACCGAAGAGGTCGCCGCACCGCCGGTAGCCGTCGTCGAGGCGCAGCAGCAGAACGCGGCAGCGGTGGTTGCAGCTGCGCGCCGCGGCCCGCAGCCGGTTCAGGCAGCAACTTCAGTTCGCCCGACGCCGCCAGCTACACCGATCCAGCGACAGGACGAAACCCCGCGGGACCCGTTGGCCGCCGTGAGGCGAGCATACACCGAGTTCCGGCACCAGAAAAAATAGCGCCCTGTCGCACACCCGGGATCGTCGTCCACGAGGCAGCAGCGCCTTCAGTCGTCGTTCAGCGGCTGGAGGTAGCGAGTGTCGATGTTGACCTGAAGGGCCTGCCCGACTGCGCGGAGTCCTACCAGCACCCGCCTGCGGCCGCGTACCTGGACGACGATCCCGCGGATGCCCTTGAACGGACCGTCTGTTACGCGAACGCGTTGACCCGCCTTCACAAGCGGGCGGATCACGGGTTCGATCTCCGACCTGGCCAGCACTTCCGCGAGCTGGCGAACATTGTCCAGCTCTTCGTCGGGGATTGGAGTCGGCAGGCCGTTCGTCCGCACCACCGTCGCGATTCCCGGCGTGGTGAGGATGGCGTGGAAATCACATAGTGCGAAGCGCGCGAATACGTAGCTCGGAAACATCGGCCACGGCACGATCACCTGCCGGTCCGTCCATTGCCGCTTGCGCATGACGAGCGGGAGGTAGCTCTCGAAGCCACGGTCCCGCAACAGCGCTTCTACCTTCTTTTCGCGCCGGGCGCTGGTATAACACGCGTACCATCGCGGCTCCCTGTAAAGGCGCTCGCGGATCGCCCGTTCGCGCCCGGTCGTCGAACCGATCATGCGGTATCCTGACATCACCTGAAGCGGTGAAGTGTACACCATGCGGTCCCGGACCCGCCTGCCGGCCCGCCCGCACCGCATGCAGTGCCGGTCGGGCACGGCCCGTCATGCATACCACCATCCGTAGTGGAGTGCAAGGGCTTCCGCATTGCCGATGGACGTTGTGCTTGCGATGCATTTCGTTGCAACGATACTTTCCAATCATGTCAGAAAGGGAATCCGTCAGCATGCGGCGTGTCGGCAGTTGGGCTGTCGGCCTTTCGATTCTGGCGTTGCTCATACCAGCTGCAACGGTTGCGATATTTCCCGATGTGCTGGGAGAATATCAGCTCCTTTTGTGGCTGCTCGCTATCATTCCGGCGTTCCTGCTGGCATACCACCGCGGCTGGCGCGGCGCGGCGCTGGCGCTCGCGCTCGGCATGGTCGTGCTGGTCCTGACGCACGTCGTGCTCCTCTGGATGGGACGCCCACCGTCGATGCTCCCCGGCGTCGTAGGGGTGGTGGTGATCTACGCGATCACGGCCCTCGGCGCCGGATGGCTGGCCGAGCGCTTCATGCGGGACCACGCCCTCACGGAGCGACTGGCATTTACCGATGCGCTGACCGGTCTTGCCAATCGACGTCACGCCCTCATCGTCCTCGAGCGCGAATTCGCCGCGGCGCAGCGCGACCGGCAGCTCGTGGTGGTCGTTTTCGACATCGACCATTTCAAGGACTACAACGACCTGCACGGCCATGCGGCGGGCGACGTTGCACTTAGGACGACCGCAGTGACGATCGCGTCCCACACCCGTCGCATGAATCTCTCCGCTCGCATGGGCGGCGATGAATTCCTGTCGATCCTGGCAGATACTGACGAGGAAGGCGCGGTCCGCTTCGCCGAACGCGTGCGGGCGGCACTTCGGACGGTGGACGTGGGTCCGGGTCAGATCACGCTCAGCTGCGGTGTAGCGGGGTACTCCCCGGAAATGCGGGGTCCGGAGGAGCTCCTCGCGGCCGCCGACAGGTCACTGTACGAAGCCAAGCGCGCGGGGCGCGATTGCATCCGGGTCTACCGCTCTGAAGGCATGGGTTCGCCCGCCCAGAGCGGCGGCCCCGGATGACCTCACCGGGACTCGGAAGAGCCGCCCCCGGTCAGGCGGTAGTCCGGCCGGCGCCAGCCCCGGCTTCCACGGGCGCGGTACGGGCGCCGCTCAATCCGACGATGTTGTCGGCCGCAATCCCTTTCGTGGCGTTACGCGAATCGACGACCACCCTCGCGCACCGCACCACTCGCTCATAGTCCACTGCGGCGTGGTCCGTCGTGATGACGACGCAATCGGCGTCACGCAGAACCTCCTCCGTTAGAGGCACGCTCCGCCACACGACCCCGTCTTCGCGGACTTCGGGAACGTGCGGGTCGTGATAGGCCACTTCGGCACCCTTTTCGGCAAGTAGCCGGAGCACGTCCAGGGCGGGGCTCTCGCGGGTATCGTCCACGTCCCGCTTGTACGCCACTCCGAGGAGGAGGACGCGACTACCGTTGAGCGCTTTGCGGTGCCCGTTGAGGGCATCGCGCACCTTCTCGACGACGTAGCGCGGCATCTCGCTGTTCACTTCACCGGCGAGCTCGATCAGGCGCGTCTTGTAGGAAAGCGTCTTCATCTTCCACACCAGGTAGTACGGATCCAGCGGTATGCAGTGCCCGCCGATCCCGGGTCCCGGCGTGAACTTCATGAAGCCGAACGGCTTGCTCGCCGCCGCCTCGATGACTTCCCAGATATCCACGTTGAGGCGGTCGGCCACCTGCGCCATTTCGTTGACGAGCGCGATGTTCACCGCCCGGAACGTGTTCTCGAGCAACTTCGTGAGCTCCGCCGCTTCCGTGGATCCCACCGGCACGAGATGGTCGATCGCGGCCCCGTAGAGTGCCAATCCCATTTCGAGGCACGTGGCCGTGATGCCGCCGAGCACCTTGGGCGTGTTCTTCACGTGCCACGTCGGATTGCCCGGATCGGTGCGCTCGGGGCTGAAGCAGAGGAAGAAGTCCTCCCCCACGCGAAGCTGACCCCGCTCCAGAATGGGCAACATCAGGTCGCGTGTGGTGCCTGGATAGGTGGTCGACTCGAGGATCACGAGTTGCCCGGGCCGAAGGGCTCGGCCCACCGCCTCAGCCGCGGAAACGACGTAGCTCACATCCGGGTCCCGTGTCTT
>DATMSC010000378.1:0-3131 GCA_035565595.1 Longimicrobiales bacterium
GGCGCCGGCGTCGTCGTCCGAAAGCCCCATTTCCGACGTTCGGACCGCCCTCTCCCGGAAGAAGAGAGCGCCCGCCATCCCTGGAACCGCGACCACCGCCCAACACACGAGCGCGACCATGGTGGGGAGCGCTGCAGGCGCCACCGGGTTCCGACCGCCCCCGGTGACCACCAGTGCCACCGCGAGGAAGAGGGCAACGCTCCCGGCGATCGCGCCCGCGATGATCCGCGCCGTAAGGAGGGTACCGCTGGCTGCCGGCTTCAACAGAGTCTCTCCCGATAGGCGACTCGCGTGCGGTGACGCCGTCCGCGACCCGCGCGGCGGGGTGCGTGGGCAGCGCCGAACGGGTCAAGTCCCGCGGGAACCCTCCGGCCACCTCCGCCACCCGACCGATTCCGGCAACGACCGCACCGCATGGAACTTGCACTCCTCGGCCGCGAGGGCCGGGTTCCGCGGCGGTAGTGGACGATTCGCAGGAGACCAGGGGATGGGCGAGCGGCAGCAGCTCCACGACATGCTCGAAGACTTCGACACGGTGATGCTGGTAACGACGCGGAGGGACGGACGCCTCAACGCCCGTCCCATGCACGTCGCGAAGCTCGACCCCAACTGCGATCTGTGGTTCCTCACCCACGACGACGAAAAGGTGAAGGAGCTACGCGCGAACCCGGTGGCGCAGGTCGTCGCTCAGGACGAGATGCGTAGCTGGCTGTCGCTCACGGGGCACGTCGAGATCCTGGAAGACCGTGGACGCGTCGCGGAGTTGTGGAAGGAGCCGTATCGGGCGTGGTTCCCCGGCGGGAAGGAGGATCCCGCCATCCGCGTGCTGGTCTTCCGGCCGGATTACGGCGAATACTGGGACCAGCGTGGGACGAAAAAGGTTACGTACGCGCTCGAGGTCGCGCGCGCGTACGTGGAACGACGCCAGCCGCGGAGCGATTCCGGCGAGCACGGCACCGTCCAGCTCTGACTACCGGCTGCGCGAGTGCGGCCGGCGTGCGCAGGCGTCACTCGCCCGCCGGCAGCTCCCGCGGCACGGCCAGCTCCGCGCCAGCCTCCGTGACCAGCGCGGCTAGAATGACGACCGGCTCGCTCGTGCGGTTCGCGCCGAAATGGTGCAGCTCAGCCACTTCCGCAATGGCGTCGCCCGGCCCGAGCTGCGTGTCGGCCGGCCCGGTAACCCGCTCCACGGACGCAGGAACGCCCATGGCGTCGACACCGCGGTGGATTTCGGCCGTGCCGGCAATCACGCCATAGCTCAGCGTCCCCGATACGATGTGGGCGAGCTGGACGCCGGGATGGATGTGGGGCGGCAGCTCGGCGCCGGGCGCAATGGTGTAGCGCACCAGCGTGAGGTCGTATCCGGGCGCACCGGGCGGATTCGGCATCCTGGCGAGGATTTCGCGGAGGACCGGTGTCGACTCTGCGACGGCAGCGCTCTCCTGCATCGTTTCCGATGCCGCGCCACCAGCGGTCTCCGGCACGGTGTCGGGTACTGGCGAGCACGCGGCCACGGCCGCGATCCAGAGGATCGCCGCGATTGGATCCAGTCGGCGAATACGCATGGCGTGTCCGGGGTTCAGGGGTTGTCGCGACCGAATTCCCTAGCGTGCGGGCGCGGGCCGCAAATTACGACGCCGTCGCCTTCGGCGACAGGCGCGCGGTGCAGACGACGACCCTGCCGCCCCCCGTCTCCTGTGCGGCAAGTCGTTTCGAGTCCACGCCAGAGAATCAGGAAAAGGCGTCCATCTGGGTGTCAGGGTCCGCAGGTGGACCCGATCCGTAGTGCAGGCGGCCATCGACAATGCTCGCGGCGGAGGTGTACGGGTGCTCCTCCGTGCGAGCCTCGTCCACGATGTGCTCCACGCGAATACCACGCACCTTAAGCGCATCGGCGATCATGGACCGGTGACAGCGCCACCAGACGGCTTCGGAGCAGAGGATCGCCGTGGGCGCCTCTCGGGCCTGGTCTATGAGCCGGTCGAGGCCAGCCTGGAACTCCTGCGTATCCATGTAGTCGGCGTAGCCCCGGAACGCCGCGTTCTTCCAGACCGTATGGCGCGAGTCAGGCCTCGGTCGCCGGCGCCCGCCGAGATCCGGGAACGGGAGGTATTCGATTCCGGCGCGTCGCAGGGAAGCGGCGAGGGCTGCGGCAGTGAATTGCGGGTGGCGGCGCGATCCGGGGTACCGCCGCACATCGGCAACGCGCAGGATCCCGTGGCCGCGGAGCAGCGCGACGAATTCGTCAATCGACCGGGTGGAGTGCCCCACCGTCCAGATCGTCATGCAGCCCCGCGACTCGTGTGTCCGGACCTCCCTCGCCTGAGTCGATCCGTTGCGATCGCCGCCTCGCCGGCGCGCAGCCGGAAGTCTCCCGCACCACGTCCGGGCATGGCGCAGCCGATACCGGGCGCATATCCAGCTTCGTGCCGCCAGCCCCAGCTCTTTCCGCTAGCGGAGGTGAGCGCGCACGCCATTAAACCGGGGGGCCGTCACGGCACGCGGTCACCCGCTATACCGATTTGGCCGGGCAGGCTCGCGCCCCCGACCGTTGCTGTGCGGCGCAGTGGGAGCGCAACGAATCAATAGAGCTTCTGACCTCGCGCCAGCATTTCCACGAACTGCTCGATCCGACGACTCCGGGTCTCCGGCTTTTTCGCATCGGCGATGCGGAACAGGATCGCGTACCGGTTCTGTGAATTCAGCGCTTCGAACGCGGCCCGCGCGGCAGGGTTCTGGTCCAGCCGCTCCTGCAGCTCCTGAGGCACCTCGATCTGGCTGGGTGGCGCGTAGGCGGCCTCCCAGCGGCCGTCGGCTTTCGCGGCGTCGACCGCCGCAAGCCCGGCGGGCTTCATCCGCCCTTCCGCGATCAGCCGCTCGACCGCCTCACAGTTGAGCCTGGACCACTTGCTGCGCTTCGTCCTCGGCGTGAAGCGCTGCAGCCAGTACGTGGCGTCCTGCGTCTTCGCCAGCCCGTCGATCCAGCCGCACATGAGGGCGATCTCGAGGGCTTCCTCCCTCGTCACTGTGACGACGCCCGTACCCTTCTTCGCCAGCCGTAGCCAGACCTCCTTCGCGGAGTCGTGGTTGGCCTCGAGCCAGGCCTCCCACTCTCCCTGCGAAGCACATTC
>DATMSC010000379.1:0-11696 GCA_035565595.1 Longimicrobiales bacterium
GACCCGGTGTGGACGCTGCTCCCCCACGATTTTTCGATCTTTCTGGAAATGCTCGGCGATCTCCCGCCGCTTGCTTACGCCCGCGCCGAGCGCTCCGGTGGCGACGTGGTCGGGCTCCTCGCCGTGCTCGAGGGCGAATTCCCGTGCGTGGCGGAGGTCTCGACGCGCTACGCCGATAAACGGCGTGAGATCCGTTTGCACGGGAGCGACGGTGTGGCGGTATTCCCCGGTGACGAGGCCGGCGAGGTGCTGGTGTACAGGGGCGCGGCAGGATCGGAACGACCAACTCCCGAACGCATCCTGATCGGCGGGATGACGGCGCTCCAGCACGAGCTGGCGGCGGTGCTGGCGTACCTGAGGGGTGGGCCCGCGCCGGCCAGCATCGCCCGCGACGCGCTCCGCATTGCCCGTCTCGTGCACGAAACCCGACGCATGGCAGGAATCGAAAGATGAACACGCCCGAGTCGCGCTGCGACGCCACGGTCCTGCTCCCCACCACGGGGAATCGCTGGCCGCTCGTCGAGCTGGCCCTCGATTGCATGCGGCGTCAGACGGTCCGGGACATCGAGATCTTCATCATCGGTGACGGCGTGGCGGACGAGTCCCGGCGCCAGTACGAAGCGTGGGAGGAGGAAGATCCGCGCGTCAGGTTTTTCGACTTCCCGAAGCACCCGCGCCGGGGCGAGCCGTACCGGCATGAACTGCTGACGAAATTTGCCCGGGGCGGGATCGTAACCTATTGCTGCGACAGGGACCTCTGGTTCCCGCACCACATCGAGACGCTCCTGGACGGCCTCCAGCACGCCGACTTCGCGCACACCCTGACCATGGAGGTCCCCGTCGACGGTCCCATCTTCGCCAAGAACGGCGACCTGGGAAACCCCCGATACCGCCGGCGCGTGGCCCACGACCTCTATCCCGAATGTGGTCTCCGGCTTTCCAACGTCGGGCACACGCTCGAAGCCTACCGGCGCCTGCCCGAAGGGTGGCGCGAAACCCCCAGGGGCAAATACACCGACTACTGGATGTGGCGAAAATTCCTGAGACAGGCTGACATCCGGACGATCACCATACCCCGGGCCACGTTGCTGTACTTCAAACGGGATCATCATCCGGGGTGGCCGGTGGAGCAGCGGCTGGAAGAGCTGCGGCGCTGGCTCCCCAGGACCATGAACTCCGACGGCTATCTGGAGTGTCTGGAGGAGTTTACGAGCGGGCTGTACGCACAGCAGCTCCGGATCTGGTACCGGCGGAGCTGGCTGGTGAGGATCGCGGACTCCTGGCCGGTGTTCCAGTTCCGCCGCGCGCTCCGCAAGCGAAGGGAGCGCAAACTCGCCGCCGCCGCCGAGGCCGCGCGCCGCTGACTCCGCCTGGCCCGCCTCAGTAGATACGCGACAACAGCTCCCGCAGGGGCGGGAAGGAGTCAGCCCTCGCCGCCACGATCGGCGACTCGGTCGGCCAGGGAATGTTCAGATCCGGATCCGCCCAGTGGCAGCCCAGATTGTCGTGGGGGTGATAATCCTCGTACGCCTCGGAAACGCTCTGGATGTGCACACTGTCCACCGGGAAATACCAGCCGTGCAGCAAACCCCGGGGGAAGAGGAGCGCGGCCGGCTGATCCTCGTCGAACTCGATCAGGCACGACTTCCCCCGCGTCGGTGAATCGGGCCGTACGTCGTAGAGGCCCACGTACGCCTTCCCGGAGAGCAGCATGAAATATTCGTCGTGATTGAGGTGCAGGTGCGGGCCGCGAAGCACGTTGGCCCGGGAGCTGACCACAGCCCACTGCACCGGGTCGATGACGCGAGGTTCCCAGGCGTCCTTGAAGATCTCCATGAAATAGCCGCGCTCGTCCGTGTGCCGGTCCAGCGCGCGCGCCTGCACGCCCGCGAGCGGTTCTCCGGATGCGTATCGCGTGGTTCGACTTTCGGAAGTATTGGTTTCGATGCGCGTGTCAACGGCGCGACCAGACCGGCGCACGCAATCAAAAAAATATCCTACGTGGCGGCGACACGCTTCGCAATGCCTTTTTGCTGAAATTGGCGAAATAGGCCGTCGCAATTCGGAGCGCGATGCGTGAGGGGTCGAGCACCGCCTGACGTACGCGTGGAAAGCGTCCGGGTCACGGCCAGGGTGACGATCCCGGTGGCGCAGGCACCGGTCGCCCCGGGCTGCTGTTGATGGTCGCTCGACCCGGCACCGTAGCCGGCGCAACCCGTCCAGCACCCGGACCTCTCCGGCACCTGCCAGCCCCTGTCTTCGCATGGCGTGCCCCCGCCCTTGCGCGTCTTGGTCTCGCCAGCAACTTTACCTGTCAAAGTACTTGGCGCAGCCGACGCCGCGACGGGGATGAACCGTACGACGGCGACCCGGACGACGCGCCACATGCAGACCCTCAACGCCGCCTGGCCCATGGAACTCGTCATCCGTGACCTCTCCAGGACCTATCCGAACGGTACCCGTGCGCTGAAGAACGTGTCGTTACCTATCCCGAAAGGGATGTTCGGCCTGCTCGGTCCGAACGGGGCTGGCAAGTCGACGCTGATGCGGATCATCGCGACGCTGCAGGAACCCGATTCGGGCTCGATTCACCTCCACGGCGCGGGCCCCGCGCCGATCGACGTGCTGGGGCAGCCGGGCGAGCTGCGGAAGACGCTTGGATATCTCCCGCAGTCGTTCGGCTTCCATCCCCGGGCGAGGGCGGAACGGCTGCTGGAGCATTTCGCTGTGCTGAAAGGGGTCGAGGATCCGGGCGTTCGACGCGACGTGGTCGAGTCGCTCCTCCGGCGCACGAACCTGTGGGAGGTTCGCCGGGAGAAGCTGGGCACGTTTTCGGGCGGGATGCGGCAGCGGTTCGGCGTAGCGGTGGCGCTCCTCGGCGACCCGAAGCTGATCATCGTGGACGAGCCGACCGCCGGTCTGGATCCGGCCGAACGCGTCCGATTCCTGAACCTGCTGAGCGAAATCGGCGAGGACAGCGTGGTGGTGTTGTCTACGCACATCGTCGAGGACGTGGAAGAGCTGTGCACGGGGATGGCGATCATCGACCACGGCGAGATCCTGCTGGAGGCGGAACCGTTGCGCGCGGTCGAGGAGCTGCGGGGCCGGATATGGCGCAGGACTGTCGACCGGGACGAGCTGGCGGCGATCGAGCGTGATCTGCGCGAGGTTTCCACCCGACTCCTGGCGGGCCGCACGATGGTGCACGTCTACGGCGAGGAATCGCCGGGCCCGGGGTTCGAGCCGGTGGACCCAAAGCTGGATGACGTCTACTTCAGCGTGATGGCAGGCTACCACGGGCGCGGACCCCGGTTCGTGGCGTCGGGAACGGGTGCGGGAACGCCGGCTACGGAGGGGGCGCGATGAAGCTGCGTGAGATCCTCCGCTACGAAGTCGGCCATGCGTTGCGCAGCCCGGCAACGTGGGGATACGGCGTCGCGCTATTCATGACCGGTCTGTGGATGTTCGTGGCGACGGCCGACGGGGAAGGTTTCGCCAACGCGCCGGAACGGGTCGCGGGCGGCACGGTGATCCCCGCGCTGTTCGGCGTCCTGGTCAGCGCCGCGGTTTTTGGCGGTGCGGCAGTCCGGGACATCGAGACGGGGATGCACCCGCTCGTCGACACGAAGCCAGTCAACCGGAGCGCGTTTCTCGTCGGCCGATTCCTGGGCGCGCTGACTGTCAACGCAATACTCGCCATAGCGATTCCCCTGGGCGTGCTCGCGGCCACCGCGCTCATGATCCGGTTCCAGTTCGAGACCGTCGGTCCGTTCGATCCGATCGCCCACATCCAACCGTATTTCGTTCTGCTCCTCCCGGACGTGGTCTTCATTGGCGCGGTCCTCTTCGCCGTCGGGATCATGGCCCGCCACATCGTCCCGGTATACCTGATCGGGGTCGGCCTCGTGGTGGGATACGTGGTGGTGCTCAACTATGCGTATCAGATCGACAGCCCGATCGTGGCCGGGCTCGTCGACCCGCTCGGGCTCGTGACGGTCCAGAGATTGACCATCTACTGGACGGAGGCGGAAAGAAACGCGCGGCTCATCGGCCTCCCGGCGTCGCTCGCGTGGAACCGACTTTTCTGGCTTGCGGCTTCGGGGGCGATCCTGGCGGCGATACATGGCGTGTTCCGGTTCGCGCACGTGGACGGCGTCGGCGAAAGGCGGAAGCGGGGATCACCGGTAATCACGTTGCCGCGCGAGCTCGCACCCGCCGCCGGAGTCGCGAGCCCGCACCCGACGGCGGCGATCCGCCCGCCCCAGCCGAAAGCGTTCGGCTATCGGACCGCCGCGCGGCAAACGCTGGCCGTGGCGAGAAATTCGCTGGCCGAAATCGCGTCGAGCCGGTGGTTCATCGTCGTCGTACTCGCCTGCGTGGGCTTCCCTCTGCTCTGGGGGTGGAACGTCGGCGACACTGTCTTCGACACCTCGACGTGGCCGGTTACGGCGCTCATCACCGAAGAAGCGCTGGCCAATCGCAGTCCGCTGCTCTTCATCGTCCTCGTCCTGATCTTCGCGGGCGAGCTGGTGTGGAAGGAGAGGGACGCAGGCGTGGCCGAAATCGTCGATGTCTCGCCCGTCCCCGACAGCGCGGCGTTGCTGGGCAGGTTTCTCTCCCTCATCGTACTGGTCGCGCTCTTCCAGGCGGCCTCGATAATCGGCGGGATGCTGATCCAGACGCTCCAGGGATATTACGACTTCGAGGTCGGGCTGTACCTGCGCATGGTCTTCGGAATCCTCCTCACGCGCTATCTGCTCATCGGTGCCCTCGCCGTTGCGATCCACGTGCTCGTGAACCACAAGAACCTCGGGCACATCGCCGTGCTCCTGACGCTCGGGTTCTTCGCCATAGCGCTGCCGCAGCTCGGCGTCCGCCACCACCTGCTTCGCTACGGCACGACCCCGGAGTGGACGTATTCCGAGATGAACGGCTTCGGCCCGTTCGCCGCGCCGATCATCTGGTTCAGGGCTTATTGGGGTGCCTGGGCGATGCTCCTCCTGATCGGCGCGGCGCTGTTGTGGGTGCGGGGCGTCGAAACCGGTCTGCGCTACAGGCTCCAGCAGATCCCCGCGCGCTTCACCGCGCCGCTGGCGCGTACGACCGGCGTGGCCATCGTGCTGATCGTCCTGTTCGGCGGATACGTCTTCTACAACACCAACATCCTGAACGCGTACCGCCCGACCGGCGAGCAGGGCGCGCGGCAAGCGGAGTACGAGCTGCGGTACGGCGGGTACCGGGACGCCGCGCGACCCACGATCGAGCGGGTCGAGCTGCGTGCCGAGATCTACCCGGAAGAATCCGCGGTCGAGCTGCGGGGCAGCTACCACCTGGTGAACCTGACCGATCAGACAATCGATTCGGTGCACGTGACGCTGAACCCGGATGTCGAGGTCAGGTCGCTGAGTCTGGACCCCGCCGCCGAGGCGGTGCATGTCGATGACGAGATCGGGTACCGGATCTTCGTGCTGGAGCGTCCGCTCGCGCCGGGCGGATCGGCGAGACTCGAGTTCGACGTGGTTTCACGGCGGCGAGGCTTCGCGAATGACGGGAACCGGACGGACCTCGTCGCCAATGGCACGCGCATCAACCGCCTGCTGATGCCGGCGGTCGGATACCAGCCGTACTTCGAATTGACCGACGGTGAGACGCGCCAGCGCTTCGGCCTCGGACCGCGCGAGCCGATGCCCGGCCCCGAAGACGCGGGGACTATCGACTTCCGCTGGCAGGCGCGCGACTCCGACCTGGTCCACGTCGACGCCATCATTGGTACCTCCGCGAGCCAGACGGCGGTCACGCCCGGCGTGCTGCGGCGGAGCTGGTCGGAGAACGGGCGCAACTACTTCCACTACCAGACGGAGGAGCCGATCCCGTTCGGCGGCACGATCGTCTCGGCGGAGTACGCAGTGCTCGAGGACCGCTGGGATGACGTGGAGCTACGGATCTTCCACCACCCCGCGCACGCTGCGAACCTCGACCGCATTCTCCAGGGGATGAAGGCGGCGCTCGAGTACATGACCCGCGAGTTCGGGCCTTACCCGTACAGCGACCTGCGCGTCGTCGAGATCCCCCGCTACGGCGGCTACGGCAGCGCGCACCCGCACACCATCGCATTCACCGAGGACGTCTTCTTCAGCCGTGTGCGGGAGGGTGAGGTCGACCAGCCATTCTACGGCACGGCGCACGAGGTCGCCCACGCATGGTGGGGCGGGATGGTGCGGGGGGTGCCGGTACGGGGCGCCGAGTTCCTGTCCGAGTCGCTCGCCAACTACAGCGCGATCCTCATTACGGAGGCGACCTACGGCCGGGAGGCCGGACGCCGGGTCTACGGCTTCCACAGGGAACGCTACCTGATGGGGCGGGCCGTCCAGTCGCGGGAAGTGCCGGTGCTCGAGGTCGAAAGCCAGCCGTACATCTCCTACCGGAAGGGCGCGATGGCGCTTTACGTGCTCCGGGAGCACATCGGCGGGGAGGCCGTCAACACCGCACTGCGTCGCTACTTCGAGCGCTTTCGCGAGGGGCCGCCGTATCCGACCTCGCTGGACCTGTACGCGGAGCTGCGCGCCGTCACTCCGGACTCTCTGCACGGCGTGCTCACCGACTGGTTCGAGACCATCACGCTCTGGGACGTGGAGGCTCGATCGGCGAGCGTCGAGCCGACCGGGACCGGCGAGTACGTGATCACGCTCGATGTCTCAGCGAGGAAGGTGAGGGCTGACGGGAGCGGGAACGAGACCGAGGTCCCGATTGACGATGTGGTGCAGATCGGCGTCTTCGCGGCGGGCGAAGGCGAGCCGCTCTATCTCGAGTGGCATCGCATCCAGAGCGGCGACCAGACGATCCGGGTGACGGTGCCGCGTCCGCCGGCCCGGGCCGGGATCGACCCGTACGACCTCCTCATCGACCGGAACCGGACGAACAACGTCGTGGCTGTGGGGGAGTGACGGCGCGAACCAGGCCGGGGATCACGTCCCCGGCCGCCCGCCGTCGCGCCTGTTGCGTCACCACTCCAGCCCGATGGTCTTCACGAAGGCCCGGGCCAGGACCATGGACCCGACGTGGTTCGGGTGGACGCGGTCCCAGTTGATGGCCGCCGGATACACGTGTTCCAGCAGCTCGTCGAAGACGGCCTGGGAGTCTACCAGCGGGAGGCTGTGGCGCTGAGCCAGACGCCGGACGACATCGCTGTACCGGTCCATCGTGGCGCGCATCGCGTCCTGGCGGTTGGGCTCGAGGTAGAACGGGGTGAAGAGGATCAGCCCCTTCACGCGCGGGAGGGTTTGCGTGATGAGCTCTTCGTAGACGGACTCGTACTCTTCGATGAAGACGTGCTGCTCGGTGCGCAGCGGCGAATCGAACTGACGCCACACGTCGTTGGCCCCGATCATGATCGAGACGTAGTCGGGCTCGAGGTTGAAGACGTCGGTCTGCCAGCGGGCGGCGAGGTTTCGGACGGTGTTGCCGCTGATTCCCATGTTCACGACGCGGATCCGCGCTTCGGGATGAACGGCGCTCAGCAGCGCGTCGACCATCATGACGTAGCCGTTGCCGAGCGTGTCGCCGCGGCCCTCGCCGATAGGCCGCGCGCGGCCGGCGTCGGTGATCGAATCACCGATCATGACGAGCTTGCTCCCCGGTTCCAGCATGAGCGCGCGGCGCGTCGTTGCCGTGGTCGAGGCACCGCTTGCCCGGCCTGGCGCGGTCAGGCCGGCCACGGCGCCGGCGGCCAGAGGCAGCCCCAGGAGGCGGCGGACGACGGAGCGACGATCCATGGTCTCCACTGCGTCTTCGACAGACGACGGCGACTTCGACATGGTGCTGGTCCTCGCTGGCGAGAGAATTGTAATCTCAAATAATTGCGACAGATCTTCGCGCGGACGCGAGGCGTTGGGGTACATGCCTTTTGGCATTCCCGACGCCCGGCGACCCGCATCAAATAGCGGGTCAATCCGTTTTGTTACAGAGATCGCGGCAAGGATACGGAATGTCGACCCGAATCGCAACGACTGCCTGCCGCCGCTACGTCATGTGTGGAGTCGATGACGTGGGGCTCGTCACGACCGAGCGCGCTGTTGTGTTGCCCGCGCAATCCGGACCAGCGACTGGTTCGCCCGCACGTTCGGCGAGCTGTCACGTACGCTCCGGCCCGGAGATTTCCTCGTACAGGTGCTCGACATCGTGGGGGTGGCACAGCTCGGTGCCGTCGGTCATGACGGCGGCGGCGCCGGCGGCGACGCCGTACCTGACCGCGTCTTCGATGGCCATACCGCGCACCAGGCCGGTGACGATCCCGCCCACCATGCTGTCGCCGGCGCCGACGCGGCTCCGCTGCCGCACAATGGGTGAGCGTACGTAGTGTGCGTCGCTGGCGACGGCGAGGAGTGCGCCGGCCGCGCCCAGGGAGACCACGACGACCTCGGCCGCGCCATCATCGATCAGCTTGCACGCGGCTGCCTTCTGCGCGTACTCGTCAGCGAGCTGTCTTCCGGCTAGCTCCTCGAACTCGCGCATGTTCGGCTTGACCAGGAAGACGCCCACGCGCAGCGCTTCCGCCAGCGCCTCGCCGGATGTGTCCACGATCAGGCGCGCGTTCCGGTCGCGCGCGATCTCCGCGAGGCGCGCGTAGAAATCGGCCGGGACGCCGGGTGGGACGCTCCCGCTCGCGACGAGGTACGTCGGCGCCGGCTCGTAGGATTCGACCTCCAGTAGGCACCGCACCCACTCCTCGCGCGTGACCTGTGGCCCCGGCATCCCGAATCGATAGAGCTGGCCGGAAGAGTTTTCCCAGACGATCACGTTCTCCCGCGTCGTTCCGCCGATCGGAATCCTCCGCTGCGGCACACCCTCCTCCTCGAGCATGCGCTGGACGCGGTCGCCGGTGAAGCCGCCGGCCAGGTAGAGCGCGCACACGTCGACGCCGAGCCGGTGCGCGACGCGGGCGACATTGATGCCGCCACCGCCGGGGTCCCGCCGCGGGAGCGCGCAGCGCAGCTTCCGCTCCGGGATGACGAGGTCCACGCTCGTGCCCAGGTCAATCGCGGCGTTGAGCGTCAGGGTCAGGATCGTGTCCATCGGGGCTCCAGTGGCGCGCGGTGATCGCCAGCGCGAATCAAAGCGGGCGGCGGGAGCTGCCGTCCCGCGATCGCGCCCGGGCGCGCATTTTCGCCCGCAATCACCGGACCTCCCATTGAGAGGTGCTCCCGAGCTCCGGGATCAGTGGTGGACGTGGGCCGCCGGGCACGCCGCCGCGCGGCACCGGTTCGCCGGTGCCGATCGGCAGGAAGGGCAGGGATTCGTGGATGTCAAGAAGAGGAGCTCGCGGACCGTGGCGGGTTACGACCTGGCACAGCTTGTCTGCGACCCGGGCCCTCCCGCCGGCCACGCACCGGAAACCGGCTGCAAATTGCAGTCAGGGACGGGGCGGGTGTAGGAGGCATCCAGAACCACCCACGCACCTCCGCGACTCGTGACCGGCGAGGAGAGCGATGCCGGTTCGCGCAGGACGATCGCGCGCCGTGCATCCTACTAAACGATTTCGCGGCCGAATCATACCATCCGGCCGCCGACTCGCCCGGTGCGCGGGGGTTGGTCCGTTGGGCGCCGACCCGTCAGAAGTCGCCGCAGATCGCGATGTCGAGCCCCAGCTCGGCCATGGCTGCCGCCTTCGCGATCAGCGCGCGCTTTGCCGAGGCCGCGTCGGGCGCATAGACGACCTGGATGTGGTTGGACTTGTGACGGGCCATCATCTGGTCACGCGACACGCCGTGGAGCACCGCGTGCATGATCGGCCACTGGGGGGTGGTGAGGCGCCAGCGCTCCTCGGTCTCTGCCCGGGGGAGGTCCACGACACTTGCTCGGCCCAGGTCGCACTTGAGGCGGCCGTCCTCCACGAAGACCCGGCTCCACACGATCTCACCCGGCCGGCTGATCCCCTTGAGCGTTCCGCCGCCCAGTCTGAAATACATGGGCGGCTGACGCTCGCTCGACGCGCCGCGGTAGCCGCCGACGAAGTGAGCAGGCGGCGCCGCTCCCGAGATCTCGAAGACCCAGACGTATTCATCGCGGCCGTCCTCGGAGTAGTGCCTCGCCCAGCGCAGGTCGTGGAGCGTGGTCTCCGGCGGGTAGCCGAGCCGACGCCACAATCGGTACGTCACCAGCGCGTCCAGCCCGGCGCATTCGTCCACCTCGTTGAAGTGCGGGAGCGCCTCTCCGGCGTAGAGCTCGGCACCAGTGCCCTCGTGGTGCACCGGCGGGCGGTCGACGTTGTTCAACAGCCCCTCCGCCAGGTCCGAAGCCGGCGTCAGGTCCTTAAGCCCCTGCTGGTACTGGATCCCGATCGCCGCGCAGCCGAATTCATCGGCGAGCCGCACGGCGGCGATGTACATCCGGCACTGATCCAGGACCTGGGCGCGCGTGAGCTGTGTCTCCTCGTCGTCACCGAACCGGAAGGTCATGCCCCTGGCCAGTAGCCACTCCAGCACGGCCTCCGCCTCGGAGTCGCGGACGTTCAGCATTTTCGCGTAGAGCGTGCTCTGGCTGAGCCGCTCCTTGAACAGTCCGGTGGGGTGCAGCAGCTCGTCCGGGATGATCGCGTTGTACATCCCCATGCACCCCTCGTCGAAGACGCCGAGGATCGCCTGGTTCTCCCGCAGCTCGCGGGCGAAGCGGGCGCCGATCGCGGCGGCTTCCGGGTCTCCGGCGATCTCGGGGTCGAACGGGTGGACGTGCGACGTGTCGTGCTCGACGTACCCGCGCTCGAGCCACGAGCGCAGCCCGTCCAGGAAGAAGTCGTCGTCGAAAGTCTCGCTCCACAGGGAGCTGTAGCGGACGCCGGCTTTCGTCAGGCACGCATTCAGATTGAGTAGCCCGACCAGGCCGGGATACGTCCCGTCCCAGTTCGCCACGGTAAGGACCGGGCCGCGGTGCGCAAAGAGCCCCGGCAGCAGGTGGTGGCTGTATTGCCAGACCGCCTCGGCCACGATCAGCGGCGCGTCATTCGGGATCCCGCGGAACACCTCGATTCCGCGCTTCTGGCTGTCGATGAAGCCGTGCTGCTTGACGGGGTCGTACTCATCGGCGCGAACGACTTCGCGGCCGAAGCGCCGGACCGCCGCGACGACCTTCCGCTCCATGGCCGCCTGCGCCGCTTCGCACACGCGATTCGCCGAAAGGCGGAGATCTCCGTTCGCGACGAGGTAGATCGTGTCCATCGATGTGCCCCGTGCCGGTACGTTGCTCGTGGCTGTTCCGCCCTTCACCCGCCCATCATCAGGCGATACGCCTGCTGGTCGTTGTACATCCGGTGGAATACCGCGTACTTCGCCTCGTGAAACACCTGGCTGGACGGGTCGGGCTCGATCGATGTCGCGCTCGGGCTCATCGCTGCAATGGCAGCGGGGATGGAGGAGTACGCACCGGCAGCGACGGCGGCGAGCATCGCGGTGCCGAGCAAAACGGCGTCGACATCTGGCGCGACGTAGATCGCCCGGCCAGTGATGTCGGCGTGCTCACGGAGCCAGAGCGGGTTCTTCGTGCCGCCGCCCGTCGCGTGGACCCGGTCCAGCACGTACCCCTTTGCCTCGAGCGCTTCAATGATGTGGCGCGTACCGTAGGCGACGGCCCGGATGGTGGCCAGGTAGAGCGCGGCCAGGCTGTCCAGTGAGGAGTCCAGGCCGAGCCCGCTGATCATGCCGCGA
>DATMSC010000380.1:0-10980 GCA_035565595.1 Longimicrobiales bacterium
GTGCGCCGGGCGGCCCTGATTTCGGCGCGGCCGCCCGCGCGATCCATCGCTTCTGCCGCGCACTCGACCGGGAACTGATCAGGCGCCGGGGCGAATCCACGCAGGGTCCCATTCGCCTCGACGCCTGAACCCGCCACCCGATAGGGCCCGCGCGTAGTGTACGGGCGCACCCGTAGCGTGCGCCACCACTGACACGGGGGCGTCAACGCGGCGCTCCCCATGTCGAAATGCCTTCTCTCCGTCGCAACAGCGCTCCTGACGCCGGGACGCGGCCCATGCGACACCCGCCGGAGCAGATCTTGCGCCGACGACCGAATTGACGATCCAAGCCGGTCAAATCGTGCGGCCGGCGCTCCGTAGACCCGTGTCCGGCAGCGGCGCCGATGAATCCCGACACATCTCCGTTCCAGCTCCCCGAGCGGCTCCCCGTAATGCCGCTGCGAAGCACGATCGTGTATCCGTACGGCGTGATCGGACTCCAGGTCGGGATGCAGGCGACGCTGGAGATGCTCGCCGCATACCCGAGTGACATCCTCACTGTAGCGCTGGTCGTCGCGCCCGGCGCGCCCGATGATCCAGTCGATCCGCAGACGCTCGAGAAGATCGGTGTCGCCTGCCGCCTCACCGATCGGTTGAACCTGCCCAACGGTACGGTCCAGGTCACCGTTCAGGGGATCCAGCGTATCCGGCTGACCCGCGTCGAACAGGCCAACGGCCACCTCGAGGCTCGGGTCGAGCCGGTAACCGAGATTCCCGCCGACGACGCGGCTGCGGGCGAGCTGATCGCCAGGATCCTGAACTCGCTGGAGGCGCTGGCGGCGGAAATCGAACGTATCCCCCGCGAGGTACCGCGTATCCTCCGCATGAACGTGGGCGACCCGGGGCGCTTCGCCGATCTCGTGGGCACCCTCGCCAACTTCAGCGTTTCGAGGAAGGACGAGATCCTGCAGCGGCTGTCCATCGCCGATCGCCTCACCTTCGTCGACGAAGAGCTGGATCGCGAGCTGCGCCGCCTGCGCCAGGTCGAGGAGGCGGAGGAGGCGGCTGAGGAAGCGGCTGGTGAAGGGTCGGCGGATCAGCCGGCCGCACCTGCCGAGCGGAGGGAAGCGCTGCGGCAGGAGATCAAGCGACTCCAGGCCGAGCTCGGCGAGATCGACCCGGTCGAGCGGGAGGCCGTCGAGCTGCTGCGCCGGATCGACGCGGCACACCTGCCGCCCGCCGTCGCAACGCGGGCACGACTCGAAGTGGAGCGGCTGCGCGTGGTCGATCCCGGCAGCGAATCCAGCGAGATCCGCAGCTATCTCGACTGGCTGCTCGCCATGCCCTGGCGGGTGCGGGCGGCACCGGCACCCGCTGAAATCGACCTGACGGCCGCGCAGCGGGCGCTGGATGAGGAACTGCTCGGCCTGGAGGAGCCGAAGGAACGGCTGCTCGACTACGTGGCAGTCGCCAGGCTTCGTGGCGACCTCCGGGGGCCTGTCCCGTGTATCGTTGGGCCGCCCAGCGTCGGCAAGAAATCGCTGGTGCGTGCGCTCGCCCACGGGCTCGGGCGTCCGCTCGCCGTGCTCGACATGGGTGGTCGCGGCGAGTCCCAGCTCGCGGGAGTCAGGCGGACCCGCAGCGGTGCACAGCCCGGAAAAATCGCGAGCGCGTTCCGCGACGCCGGAGCACGCGATCCCGTGTTCCTCCTCGATGACTTCGACCAGATCGGGCTCGGCAAAATCGAAGGCGACCCGATCGAGGTCGTCGAAGAGGCGCTCTCGTGGGACAGGCGCTCCGCGTTCGTGGACCGCTATCTCGACCTGCCATTCGATCTCAGCGACACGCTCTTCATCGCGACGGCGCAGGACTTCTTCCGCGTGCCGAGGGACCTCCGGGAGCTGATGGTCGAGATCCGGATCGCCGGCTATACCTCCGAGGAGAAGGTGCGTATCGCCCGCGAGCGGTTGCTGCCCCGAATGGTCAGAGAGCACGGGCTCGACGACCGCGACGTCGTGATCGACGACGACGCGCTCTTCTACATTGCCCGCGGCTACGCACGCGACTCGGGGATCGGAATCCTGCGAAGATCGCTGGCTACCTTGCTGCGCACCCGCGCCCGTGCCAAGGCGCAGGGCGACCAGGTGCCCTGGGAGTTCGACATCGAGCGCATCGAAAGAATTCTCGGACTCCCCCGCTATACGACGACCACCGCCGAAAGCACCCCGGAGGTCGGCGTCGTGACGGGGCTCGCGTGGACCGCGGCGGGAGGTGAGCTGATGTTCATCGAGGCGCTGAGGATGCCCGGTTCCGGCCGACTCATCATCACCGGACTGCTCGGCGATGTCATGCGCGAGTCCGTGAGCGCCGCGTATTCGTACGTTCGCAGCCGCGCGGAAGAGCTGGGGATCCGGGAGCGGGAGTTCGATGAATCCGACATCCACGTCCACTTCCCGGTAGGGGCGATTCCGAAAGACGGGCCATCTGCGGGGATCGCCGTGACGCTCGCGCTCGCTTCAACGCTATCCAACCGCCCGGTGCGACACGACATGGCCATGACGGGAGAAGTCACGCTGCGCGGGAAGGTGCTCGAGATCGGCGGCGTGAAGGAGAAGGTGCTGGCAGCGTACCGCGCCGGGCTCAGGCACGTCGTGTTGCCATCCGGGAACAGCCGCGACCTGCGCGACGTGCCGGACGACGTGCGCGAGAACATGCAGTTCCACTTCGTCGAAAGGATGGACGAGGTGCTCGATCTCGCGCTGCTGGACGGTGCCGTCAACGCCGGCAGGCGGCGCGGGGACAGGTCACATTGAGGACCGGGACGCGGCAGATCAGACACCTTCGGGCGCAGGGGAGCCGGCTGACGCGGGGATACGTCGGAGACCAGCCGTGCCACGAACGGCGGCTGCGCCGTTCGTGGCGTGTGGACGGCAGAGCGGGATCAGTCAGCCAGCACCCGGCACAGCTCGGTCCGAAGGTCGTCCGGCGTCCGCGCCGATTCGGGACCGACGAGGTACCGCTCCCAGAACTCGCCAGTAAAGGTGTGCCCCTGCTGGTCGGTGATGCGGACGAACTCACCCCATGCCGTCGGAAGTCCGCCATACGGCCCCTGGTACACAGCCCGGACGACCCGCCGCGCGGGCAGCTCGCCCACCCTGACCCTCCCGGCTGGCGCCACGGGAGTAACCGTCGGGAAACCGACCTCGAAGTCGAATACCTCCGGATCCATGCGCAGGTGGCGCGCATACGGCGGGCCGGCGGGTCGAATGCCCTGGGCGTTGATCGTGTCGATGACCTCGTGGATGGCAGGTCCCATCGCGTCCTTCATCTGCGCCTTCGGCACCGTGACGTGGATGACTGCCGCGATCTGGGCACGGGTCTCCACGACCTCCGGGGTCCCGATCATTGCGCCACCCCCGGCTGGAAGGCCACGGTTCCCGTGTAATTCACCATCCACCTCACGCCGAACCGGTCGGTGAAGATGGCGTACAGCTCCGCCCACGGCGTCTGTCCCAGCGGCATTTCCACCTTCCCGCCTTCCGACAACGCCCGGTAAACACGTTCGGTTTCCTCCCGCGTTTCCGGCTCGATCACGATGTGGACGTTGTTCCCGAACTGCACGGGTCCGTGGAGCTCCTCCAGGACATCGGTCGCCATCAGCACCGTTTCACCGGAGAGTCGCAATCCGATGTTCATGATCCTGTCCAGGTCAGGTCCCTCGACCTGCGCGCCAGGCATGTCGCGATACCGGGTCACGTTCGTGAACTCACCGCCGAACACCGACCGATAGAAGTTGAACGCCTCCTCCGTGTTGCCGGGGAAGTTCAGGTACGGGTGAACCGCTTTCATCTCACATGCTCCCTTGGATTGGGGATGATGGCGACCGCGGCGGCGATCTGCCGCCCTTGAACGGTCAGGTAGCCGGTTCCCCCGCTTCGGGCCGGCGACCCGGGAAGAGCAGTTCCACGTAACGGCGCAGGTGCCGCACACACCCAACGGCCACGGCCGGCGAGTATTGGGCCTTGCCCAGTACGAACGCGCCCTGGATCACCGCCTGCACGTGCATGGCCAGCGATTCGGGAGTCCAGTCCGCGTCGGGAGCGTACAACTCCTTCGCCGCCGCGATGTCCCTGGCCACCGTATCCGCGTGCTCACGGATGTGCCGCTCACACGCTTCGCGAAGCCGCGGGTGCGTTTCGTAACACTCCTGGACCATCGTCCCGAGCAAGCACGTCCAGTCCGGGATCTCCCCCGCCATGATCGCGGCGCGGAAGTCGATGTAGCCCAGGACCCGGTCGAGCGGGTCGGGACGCGACCGGTAGGGAGCGGCCCGGAAAATCGACTCGGCCATGGAGGCGAACGCCGCCGCAGCGGCGAGACCGAGTGCCTCCTTGTCCTCGAAATGGTGGAAGAAGCTGCCTTTGGTCAGCCCGGCCGCGCGACACAGTTCGTCGACGGTCGTCGCCTCGTACCCCTTTTCCCGGATCAGCCGCAGCGCCGCCCCCAGGAACCGTTCCCTCGCATTGACAGACCTGCCCATGGCAGGAACATACCGACTGGTTGGTATGTGTGCAAGGGCGGGGCTCGTTTGTGCGAGCCGGCGATGCTAACTTTCGCCATCGGCACGGAAGGAACGAGCGAAATACCGTCCCCCGCGGCCTGCGGGTTGCGGGCAGCACCGTCGCGCAACAGGCGCGGCAGTTTCCGAGGCATGGCAGATTGCGCCAATCCGGTTGCGACCGGCGGGCGCGTGCGGCAGTAGACGCCCGCGCCATGTCGGACGGGGTACGTCTGACCGTCATTCGCGATTCGCGCGTGTGGCGGGTGCGCTCGGCGTACGCGCTTCTTGCCGCCATAGTTCTGGCGTGCGGGCCTGGTAACGATGGTGGGCGAGGTGACGGCAACAATGCGGAGCCGAGCCGCCCGGTCCGATACGAGCGCCGGTTCTGGTTCGTCTCGGCGGCGCCGGGAGAGGCACCGGTCAGCGCTGCCTTCGACTTCGAGGTCGTAGACGACGGCGTGGGACTTCGCCGTTTTTCGTCGGCGTGGCTGGGGCGCGGGGAGGCGTGGCGGCCATTGCTCGACACGGTGGTGGTCATGGCACCGATCCGGGAGCCGTGGCGGATCATGCCGCACGCTTCGCTCCGCCTGATCGTAGGTGATTCGGGTGCGGTGGACGCGCTCGTGTACGGTACGGGGCCGGACGAAGTCAGGCTGCTCCCGGGGCGGTCAACCGAGTCGTGGGTCGCGCCGGACGCCGAGCTGGTATTTGCTCCAGCGGACATGCGCATTGCGGGGCTGACCTACCGGGGCGCGCTGCTGGATACGCGAATGGGCTACCGGCCCGGCCGGCCAGCGCCGTTCGCCGATTCGGAGCGGGCGCGGCAGCTATTCCTGACCGACGGCGAGGGGTCAGTGCTTACGCTGCTGGCTGCTGGTTCACAGGACGAGGCGCTCATGTGGGTTCGGCACGCCGACGGCACTTCCATGTTCCAGGAGGCGAAACTGGAGCGCCTGGTACCGGACGAGGCCGTAGATGGAGCCCCGCCTCTGGAGTGGGTCGTCCGGCGAGGATCGGATGGCGAGATCCTTGCCCGGGCCGGTGCGCTCGCGGTGCACGAGGCCGGGGATCGCCGTCATCCTCGCGGCCCGGCGCTGCATTATCCCGTTGCCGGCACCCTCTTCACCGGTGTCGTGCCGCGTGAGGTCGTGGGTTTCGTGCGCGAGGGGTCGCGATAGGGTTGGTGCTCCAGGCGATACTCACGATCGGGTTCGGCGCGCTCGCCGGCGGTATCACCAATACCGTCGCGATCTGGATGCTCTTCCATCCATATGAGCCGCCGCGGTTGTTCGGGATCCGCCTGCCGTGGCTCCAGGGCGCGATTCCGAAGCGAAAGGCACGGTTGGCGGCGGCGATAGGCCGCACCGTCGGGACTCGCCTCCTCACGCCCGATGATCTGGCGCGGATCGTCCGGGAGCCCGAGTTCCGGGCTGCATTCGATCATCGGCTGACGACGTTCATCCGCGACTTCCTCGAAAAGGAGCGCGGTTCGCTGAGCGAGCTGCTCCCGCCCGCAGCCGCCGCTGAGCTGCGGTCGCTTCTGTCGGAGGCTGTCGCCGTTCTCCTCTCCAGACTGGACACCTATCTCGCGAGCGAAGAATTCCGTGTTGCTGCCCGCCGCTGGGCCGATTCACTGGCGGCGCAGCTCAGGGACCAGTCGCTTTCCGACCTGCTCACGCCGGAGCGGGAGGCGGCGCTCACCGAGGCTGCCGAGCGGTGGATCGGGGAGGTGGTAAATGGTCCGGGGATCGAGCGGGCGATCGACGACTATCTCGAACGCGCATCTGAACGGCTGCTCGAGCCGGGGCGCACGTTCGAGGAGTTGATCCCGACAGGACTCGTGGAGGCCTTCGAGCGCGGGGTCAGCGGTTACCTGCCCCTCGCCCTGGAACGGCTGGGGACGTTGCTCGATGATCCGGCCGCCCGATCGAAGTTCGAGCATGCGCTGCACGAGATCCTCGACCGCTTCATGCGCGACCTCCGATTCCACCAGCGCATCGTGGCGTCGCTGCTCATTCCCGCAGATACGGTGCAGCGCGTGATCCAGGCGATCGAGGAGGATGGCGCTTCGAAGCTCTCCGAGCTGCTCCAGGACTCGGCTGTAAGGGACGCGATGGCGCGCAATGTGAACGATGCCGTCGTCGATTTCCTTCGTCGGCCGGTGGTCGCCGTGCTGGGCCGCACCGACGATGCGAGCGTGGTTTCCGTGAGGCGCACTGTCGCCGAGTGGGCGTTGTCGCTCGCCCGCGATCCCCAGACGCTCGCTTTTCTGCGGGAGAAGCTGAGGAGCACGCTGGCGGCTACGGAACGACGGACCTGGGGGGACGTTTTCCGGCACATTTCGCCCGATCGTATTGCCGACGCACTCGTTGCGGCGGTGCGGAGCCCGCGCGCCCGCGCAATGTATCGCGAAACGGCCGAGCGGATGGTCGAGATCGGGCTGAGCCGTCCAATAGGCCGGCCAGCCAATTACCTTCCACCGGACGCGGGCGACAGATTGCAGCGCGCGCTCGCGGACCCGCTCTGGACATGGCTCCAGGATCAGGTGCCCGGGTTGGCACAGCGGCTGGACGTGGCAGGCCGGGTGGAGCAGAAGTTGCTGGACTATCCGACGCGGCGTCTGGAAGAATTGATACGGAGCGTTACCCAGCGGGAGCTCAGAACGATCGTGTATCTAGGTTACGTCCTGGGCGGGTTCATCGGCGTGCTGCTGCTGGTCGTCAGCGCCATCACCGGCCTTTGATCCAGCCTGTTCCCACCCGCGTGTCGGTGTACTCGCCACCCGCGTGGCGGCCCGATACGCCCGGTCAGTCCTCGCTCTTCGCGCCGGCGGCGTTCCGAGATTCGCTGACGACCGCAACCACACCCGCGGCGGCACACCCCGCCAGTCCTGCATTGATGAGTATGAGGGCCGGCAGGATGGTGCCCGGCACGACGATGCCTGCGAAATAGAGCGCCATCCCGAGCGACAGCGCTGCGACGCCGCTGAGCAGGACGTTGGTAACGAGACGGTTCTTCATTGCTTGCGACAGGCGTGCCCGCTATGCAGGCCGCGAGTGATATTCCGGCGCTTCAGGGTCGTGGCTGTCAACGCCGGGACTTCGGCGGTCGCAGCCAGTCGAGCGGTGTGAACGCCCGCCTGCGCCGACGAGCCATCCCGGGCGGGAGCACGCGGTCCGTCGGGCCCGGCAGACCCGGCATTCCGAGTCCGATGTATATGCCGAGGCCGAGAGCGATTACCATCCCCATAATGAGCATGTTAAAGTCCTTTCGACTCTGATTCCCGCCTTGCAGGCCGATTGTACGGATCCGTCGGCCCGTGCGCCAGCACTCTCATGGTGCCCGCGGTCAGAGCTTCGGCGCGATGCAGGCAAGTCGCGCCCGGAGCGGTTCGACTGCGTTCGGACACGCACAGCAGCCCATGACGGTGCAAGGAGTGAATAACGCGCTACCTGCACTTTGGTTCCGTGCGCCAATCCCACGGCTCCTCCGCAACCGGGTGGATCCGGAGCGCGCCATGGCGCTATGACCGGAATGACGCGCCACGCCCGCCACGGCGAGGACGCAATCAACTTTCCAGCATGGTGACGCGCTGGATCGCGATCCGGAGCGGTACCGCGATCCCCGCGGCCGAGACTGCGGCTGCCAGAGCGAACCCGGCGGCGAGCCACGCATACTGCGCCGGCTCGATCGGCTGCCCCTGGAAGCGTGCCTGGAGCACGGCGTACACGGGCACGGCCAGCGCCATGATGAGGACCACGAGGTATCCCGTCGCCGCGAACATGAAGAGCAGGCCACCGAACCCCGTGGGAATCTGCGCCGCATTCTCCGTGTCGAAACGCGGGAAGACTGCGCCGAAACCGAGCGCCAGCGCCGCAATGACGAAGCTCATGACCGTTATCGCCGTAACCGAAAGCACCATCATGAACGGACCGACCTGGAGGATCGCGTTCGTTGCGACGGTTATGGCGATGGCGAGGACCAGCAGCGGAACGGCGCCGACCCAGAACTTGGACCACACCAGCGTGCGCAGGTCGAGCGGGGAAGACCGGAGCAGCCAGAGCGTACGGCCTTCGAGACTCACGGCCGGGAACAGGAATCTCGCCGCAACGGCGGCGAGTACGAAGCCGCCCAGCGCGAGATTCAGGAACGACACCACGTTTCGCAGGAAAAAGCCGACGTCCTCGCCGGTGCGGAGCGGGAGCACGCGGATGTTGTAGACGTAGACCACGACGAGCATGCCCAGCAGCAGGAGCTGCGACCACTGCGTGGAGTCGCGGAAGAAGGTGCGTACGTCCTTGGCGACGAGCGCACGGACGGTGACGGGCGCGACCCCGGACGCAAACCGTCCGACGGTGCTCGGGCGAGCGGCACGCGATCTCAGCTCCGCTCCTTCCTGCGCCCTGGTGAACCCCTGCTCGAAAAGGCGTGCGTGCAGCCACGAGCCTGCCACGACGGCGGTCGCCGCTGTGCTGACCAGGAGCAGCAGCGGGAAGAGGTCCGTAGCAGTGCCCGCTTCGAGCGTGTACATGACGGCGTCAGCGGCCCAGTCGCTTGGCAGCCACGGTGACCTGGGCGAACGGAGCTCGGCCATGAAGTGCACCAGGTCGCGGAACCCATCCGGGCTGGCAAGTCGCTCCGGGCGAAGCAGTCGCACCATCAAGACGACTATGCCGGTGGCAATGAGCGTGATCAGCGCCAGCAGATCGCGCGTCCGCCGCGCCGGGAAGAGATTCACCAGGAGCAGCGTGAGCGCCGATCCGAGCACGGCCATGAGGACGAGGAGCGCGCCGACAGCCACCGTCGACACGACCACGAATGTGATGCCGCCGTCGTAGACCAGACCGTAGGCGGCCAGCATCGGGATCGCGACCAGCACGACCATCCACGACGAATGGACGAGAGTCTCGACGAGACGCGCGACATACACGGAGAGGTGGTCGAGCGGCGCGGCCTCCACGAGCTCCAGGTCTTTCGCCAGGAAGAACGTCGACAGCGCCGTGATGACGTTCGAAAGCAGGAGTATGGACAGGAAGGCGAGGAACATCAGGCTTAGCAGCTTGCCGGCGAGCAGATCGCCGATCCCCTCGGCCCCACGGAAATACACGAGCAGCCGGTAGCAGAGTGCGAAGAGGAGCGCCCACGCCATGAGACCGATGAAGCCGAGCGCGAACGCGCGCCCGATGCTGCCCGATCCCAGGCGTCGCACCGCGGACCGAGCTTTCGGCGCCAGGAGCGTCGCGATTTCGCTCATCGCGGGACGCTCTCGGCCGTAGCCGGGCCGCGCAACGAGCCCAGTAGCTCGGAAACCGCTTCGCCGCCGGTGAGTTTCAGGAAGATGTCCTCGAGGCCTGCGCTGCCCGCGGCCGCTTCGGCGCGCAGCTCGTTCATCGTTCCGAGGGCGCGGATCCGGCCGCCCTGAATGATAGCGATGCGATCGCAGAGCGCTTCCGCGACTTCCAGCGTGTGGGTCGAGAGGAACACGGTGCCGCCGCGGGCGACGAATGCGCGCAGCAGCTCCTTGATGAGGCGAGCGCCCCGCGGATCCAGCCCGACCATGGGCTCGTCCACCACGATGACATCCGGGTTGTGGACCAGCGCCGCGCTGATCAGGAGCTTCTGCCGCATGCCGTGGCTGTAACTCTCGACAAGGGAGTGCTTCCACTCCGCGAGGTCGAACAGCTCGAGCAGCTCGTCGATGCGATGCTCGAGCTCTTCGCCATCCTTTCGCCAGAGCCCGCCCACGAAGCGGAGGAACTCGGCGCCGGTCAACTTTTCGTAGAGGAAGGGCCGGTCCGGGATGTAACCGATCGACGACTTCGCCCGGCGAGGATCCCGCACGATGTCGTGCCCGGCCACGATCACGGTGCCCTCCGATGGCCGCAGCACACCGGCGATCATCCGGATCGTCGTCGTCTTCCCTGCGCCGTTCGGGCCGAGGAAACCGAAGAGCTCGCCGGGTCGCACGTGCAGGTCCATCGGGTGCACGGCCGTGAAGCGCCCGTAACGTTTTGCGAGTCCACGCGCCTCGATCACAGTACCTCCAGCTCCAGCCGCCCGATCAGCCTGACCAGCTCGACCTGCCGGGCCAGCCCGCCCACGAGGAATCGCAGGTGTGCGGCGTCGGCGGGGAACTGGCCGAAGGTGGGGTCGACGGCAACCCAGCGGTCCAGCCAGACCTCGGGCCACGCATGATAGTAGAAGCGACCGCCCTGGTAGGTGAGCCCGACGGCTGTGCGCGCCGGCAGGCCAAGTGCGCGCGCCATGGCGACGAACAGCACCGTATGCTCGTTGCAGTCGCCCGCGCGCGCTTCCAGCACCTGGATCGCACTGGGCACGCTTGCGGTCAGCTCCTTGCGCAGAGAGCGATAGACCCATTCGTTCAGCCGCCTCGCGACCTCGACCGGGGCGTCGCTCCCGCCAGCTGCTTCCCGCGCTGC
>DATMSC010000381.1:0-3846 GCA_035565595.1 Longimicrobiales bacterium
ACAGCCTGGGCCCGGGAGCGTCGGATCGCGGTGCGGAACGCCCGCGTCCGCAATCTGGATTCCCACTTCGCCGAATCAGGAAAGACTCGGCACAGGAGCTTGCGCACACGGTAGGCGCGGAGCATCCGTCGTTCGCCCATACTCGGACCGTGCGCGCCCGAGAAATGCACGACCGATACACGCGCTGGCATTCGTTCGGCATGCGCGAGGAGGAACGTTTCGGACACTACCCCCAGCCGGGGTTGGACGATGAGAACGCGGTGCTCGCCGCGTCTCCCGACTGCGTCAATCGTCGCCGGACTTTGTGACATGCGTTCTGTAAACGCTGCTGAGCACCCTAGTGAGGTGCTCTCTTCTCACGACCTGAGGAGAAATCTTGTCGATGCTGCAATGCGGCGCCGAACCCACGCCAGAACGTTCTGGTGTGCGCCTTTCGTGTCGAACGTTGCGCTCGACTACGAACCATGAATAGAGTCGTGGCACCGCCAGACGGAAACGTGGTCCTGCGGGTGCATTTCCCCCGGTCGCCAAACCGGGTGCATACGTGAATGCTCGTCACGCGAAAGGATACGCCGTCTTTCCCATTTCCTCAACCAACGATCCACAGCTTTCGAGAATACCTCCGGTTGCCCACAACGGGTACGGTGAAGACAAGCACCATTGTCTGCGAGCGGCCTCGGTGGAGACAGAAACTCGTGCAGAAGAATCGGCGCACAGCCCGTGGAGTTCGAAAGCCAGATGATCGACTGGCGTCGGTCGAGTCCGCCACCGCACGTCGTTCTTGCGTCAGGGGCGTCCTCGAAAGATTCGTGTGACACGTTTGAGGACCGACGGCCGCCGAGTTCGCGGGTTGCCGGATCGATCTTCGAAGGGCCCGGCCGGCGTCTGAGGGAGTGGGCCAGCCTTCGTCCTCGTCAGCGCTTCATGTCCCGGCAGCCGGCCCCCTCCTTGCATGAGCAAAGCCGTGGCCCGCTCGCTCACGCCGACTGCGGCATCTCGGCCTTCGCTGGACATGCACCACGCCAGGGCTTGATCCAGCATTTCCGGATCGAGATCATCCACGCGGAAGCATTGGGTCCAACCGATCGCGGCGGCCTGTGCGCTCACTTTGTCGCCGCCAGCAACAGAGTCGATGGCGACGACGGGGACTCCCATTTTGAGCGCGTACACCATGCCGTGGAGGCGATTCGTAAGCACCACGTCCGTACGCGCCATGACCGACGCGACTTCGTCCGAACTCCCAAGCCCTCCCGTGTTCCGCGATGCAGGCCAGCGAGTGTCCACATGAATACTCGCAAGTCCATTTCGCCTTGCAAGTGCAGCCAGTGCCCTGATGGCCTCGGAATGCCGTTGCCGGCTCCCGTATTCCGGCTGCTTTTCGATGACACACATGCCAGCGACTCCCCTACGGGTTGCCGGTGCCAGGAACGTGAGGTCTGGAAACGCGCCTCGCTCGGAGTCCCGTTCGTAGAGAATGTCGAATGGATTCCACTTCGCTACTGGCTCCACCATAGTGAGATTTATGCCGACGCGCACACAGTGGGCGAACCTGGCGAGGTCGAGCCCCTGGCTCTCGAGAAGACCGGGGGAACAGGGTCCACAAATGACAAACAGGTGGGAGTACCGGCCCGGATCAAGTTCCTGCAAGTCGATCGCGCCGGCGATGGCATCCCGGATTGGGGCGCGATATGGCGCCACGTCGTACGGGAAAGTCAGTCTGTCGAGATGAGCCCGGACCACGTCGAGGCAATCGACGTCGCCCACCGTAGAGAAGAACCCCGTAAGGAGCGCCCTCATTCCCCGCTACCCCTTTCGATCGAGCCGACTACCGGCTCCATGCGTTCGGTGGCTACCGGATGCTGAGATCCAGTTGTTCTCCCAGCGAAGAGGGCTCATCATGGAAACCCTTGTGCCGTTCTGTCAATTTGGGATTGTGGGTCGTGCCGCCGGAGGCCCACGGATTGCGATAACCGCTGCGGTCCGAGGTGAGATGAACCGGCCCGGGTTGTCCGGAGACAGGTTTATGTGAGTGTCACCAGTTCGGTTGGAGCGGTGACACGTCGGTAGTGAGCCTCTCCGAACTCCACCGGCGGTACGTAACCGAGGGGCTCGAGAAGGCGGTGGTGGTTGAACCACCAGACCCGGTTCAGGGCCGCGAACTCCACGTCCTCGAAGCTCCGCCAGGGACCCTTGCGATGGAGCACCTCCGTCTTGAAAAGGCCGATCATCGTCTCAGCCAGCGCGTTGTCGTAGCTGTCGCCCCTGCTTCCAACCGAACGCTCGATGCCTGCTTCCACGAGCCGCTCGGCGTAGCGGATCGCGAGATACTGAACCCCGCCGTCGCGATGGTGAATCGGCCACTCGGCGATTTGATGTTCCCGTTCGCAGACTGCCTGGTCCAGCGCATCGAGGGCGAGATCACTTCGAAGCGACGTGGAGACGCGCCACCCCACGATCCGGCGGCTGAAGACGTCGATCACGAATGCTACGTAGACGAAGCCCTTCCACGTGGGCACGTAGATCAGGTCCGCCACCGCGCCACGGATTCCCCCGCCTTTTTAGGGGCGGACCGATGTGTCCGCCCCCGGTGGACGGGCCGACAGGCCGGCAGCGGGCGCACACGCCGGTGCGCCCCCACATGGCCACGCCTGTGAGCGGGCCGCGCCGCCGCCAGCTACTCCCCGAACAGCCTCGGCACGAAGTCGTGCAGCGACCTCCGCCACGTCTGCCAGTCGTGGGCGGTGCCGGGCGACTCGAAGAACACGGCCGGGATGCCGTGCTCGTTCAGGGCGCGGGTTATGTTGCGCGCGTTCTCGTAGTAGGGGGATTCGTTGGTGCCGGCGCTGAAGTACAGGAGGCGGATGCGCTCGTTGAAGCTCGCCGCGTCTGCAAGCGCACCGTCGTAGGACGTCTGCACGTCGAAACCCTGCCCCAGGGCACCGCTGAACGCGCCGATCCAGGCGAACTTGTCCAGGTTCGCCATCGTCGTCGTCATTGTCTGGCCGCCGCCCATGGACAGCCCGGCCATGGCGCGGTGCTCACGATCGGGGAGGGTGCGGTACGTGGCGTCGATCATGGGGATGAGGTCGTCGATCACGAGCCGCGGGAAGGCATTGACGGTACCGTTGCCGGATTCTGCCGGCACCATGGCGTATCCCTGCTCCATCACGACGAGCATCGGTCGGGCGCGGCCCTCGGCGATGAGGTTGTCCATGATGAAGTTCATGCGACCCTGCTTCGCCCACCCCCGCTCGTCCTCGCCGGCGCCGTGCTGGAGATAGAGCACCGGATAGCGCTTGTCCGGATTCGCGTCGTATTCGGCCGGTACGTATACGTAGGCCCGCCGCCACTGGCCGGTGGTCGAAGCGAAGTACCACCGCTCGCGGACTTCGCCATGCGGGACGTCGCGGATCTCGTAGAAATCGCCCGCCGGGTCGGGGACCTCGACGCCGCTCGTCTGGCGGTTCCACCCGTAGTAGGTCTCGCTCCCCGGGTCGTTGACGATCGCGCCGTCGACCAGGAACCAGTAGTAGTGGAGCCCCGGCGCCGCCGGCGGCGTCGTAACCGTCCAGACGCCATTCTCACCACGCACCATGTCCAGGTCCTCCGCGGCGAGACCCGGCCCGCCGGGGTGCAGTTGCACCCGTTCGGCGTTGGGGGCGTTGTATCGGAAGGTCACGCGGCCATCCGGATGGACCCGAGGATACTGGGCGTTCCTGACATTCGACGCCGCGGGCCGCGATTCATCCTGCGTGGTCTGAGCCGACGCCGGCACGGCGACGATGAGCACAAGGGCGAGGAGCAGCAGGCTCTTCATGGGAGCACCATGGGATGATGGTTCCGGGC
>DATMSC010000382.1:0-2105 GCA_035565595.1 Longimicrobiales bacterium
CACCGTCGAGGTGCGCCTCGACTGGCCCGCGGAGGTGCTGTCGGGCCTCGTCTCCTTCGACGGCCGCCCGATGGTCGACGCCGCCAACGCGCTGCACGTCGGCTCGTGACCGTTCCCGTTCTCGCCGTGGTTCGTTGCGCGGAGCGCAACGAACCACGGCGAGAACGCGAAAGAGGGAACGAAGCGCGGCGAGAAGGACCGCTCAGCTCGCGCCGCGGATGCTCTCGCGCGACTGCGACAGGTACCACCGGTAGGTGGACTCGATGCCGTCGCGCAGCGAGATGCTCGGCTTCCAGCCGAGGGCGTTGAGCTTGCTGACGTCGAGCACCTTGCGCGGCATGCCGTCAGGCTTGGTGGTGTCGAACACGAGCTCGGCGCTCGGGTACACGACGTCGCGCACGAGCTCGGCCAGCTCGCGGATCGTGAGGTCCTTCCCCGTGCCGACGTTGATGTGCTCCTCGTCGTCGTAGTTGTCCATGAGGAACACGCACGCGTCGGCGAGGTCGTCGACGTGGAGGAACTCACGCATCGGGTTGCCGGTGCCCCAGATCTCGACCTCCTTGCGCCCCTCGCGCCGCGCGTCGTCGAACTTGCGGATGAGCGCGGGGATGACGTGGCTCGACGTGAGGTCGAAGTTGTCGCCGGGGCCGTAGAGGTTGGTCGGCATGGCCGTGATGAAGTCCGCGCCGTACTGCCGGCGGTATGCTTCACAGAGCTTGATTCCGGCGATCTTCGCGATGGCGTAGGGCTCGTTGGTCGGCTCCAGCGCGCCCGTGAGCAGGTACTCCTCGCGGATGGGCTGCTGGGCGAACTTTGGGTAGATGCATGAGCTGCCCAGGAAGAGCAGCTTGCGCACGCCCGCGGCGTGCGCGGCGTCGATCACGTTCAACTCGATGGCCAGGTTGTCCCGCAGGAAATCGACGGGGTAGCGGGAGTTGGCGAGGATGCCTCCCACCTTTGCCGCCGCGAGAATTACGTGTGTCGGCCGTTCTGCCTCGAAAAAGGCCCGCACGGCGCCGTTGTCGCGGAGGTCCAACTCGTCCCGCGTGCGGAGGACCAGGTCCGTGAACCCCTCCGCTCGAAGCCGCCGGACGATGGCCGATCCCACCAGCCCGCGGTGCCCGGCCACATACACGCGATCCTGGATGTTCATGTTACGGCCATCCCGCGTGCGGGCACCACGTGGCCGGCATCGCGCAGCACGCGCTCCTGCCTGGCCAGCTCGATATCGTGTTCCACCATCATCTCGACGAGATCCTCGAACGTGACGCGCGGCCGCCAGTTCAAACGCTCGCGGGCTTTGCCGGCGTCACCCTCGAGGTGATCGACCTCGGTGGGCCGGAGATAGCGCTGGTCGATGGACACGAACTGTCGCCAGTCCAGCCCGGCACGCTCGAACGCCAGCTCCACGAAGTCGCGCACCGAATGGGATTTCCCCGTCGCCACCACGTAGTCGCTCGGCTCATCCTGCTGAAGCATGAGCCACATGGCCTCGACATAGTCTCCGGCGAAACCCCAGTCGCGTCTGGCGTCCAGGTTGCCCAGGAACAGCTTGGACTGGAGCCCCTCTTTGATCCGACCGACGGCCCGGCTGATTTTGCGCGTGACGAACGTTTCACCCCGGCGAGGCGACTCGTGGTTGAACAGAATCCCGTTACAGATGAACAGGCCGTACGCCTCCCGGAAATTGACCGCCATCCAGTGGGCGCCCACCTTTGCCGCGGCGTACGGGCTGCGCGGGTAGAATGGCGTGGCCTCGGACTGCGGCGGCGGCGCCGCTCCGAACATCTCCGATGAGCCGGCATTGTAGAGGCGCACGTCGCGGCCGGTGCGTTTCGCGTAGTCGCGCACGGACTCGAGCAAGCGGACCGTGCCGAGGACGACCACGTCAGCGGTGTGCTCCGGCTCGGCGAACGAGACCTTCACGTGGGATTGCGCCGCGAGGTGGTAGACCTCGTCGGGCTCGACGGCTTCGATTACGCTCCTGATCACCGTGCCGTCGCCCAGATCGCCGTAGTGGAGGAACAGCCGCGCTTCCGGATCGTGCGGATCCACGTACAGGTGGTCGATCCGGTCGGTGTTGAACGACGACGCCCGGCGAATCA
>DATMSC010000383.1:0-11979 GCA_035565595.1 Longimicrobiales bacterium
CCCGGTCGTGCGACGCGACGGAACGTACGTCGTGACGGGCGGGCTCGGCGGGCTGGGGCTGCTCACCGCGACACGCCTCGCCGAGCGCGGTGCAGGGCATCTGCTGCTCATCGGCCGGTCGCAGCCATCCGCAGAAGCCGCTGATGCGCTCGAACGAATTCGCGCGCTGGGGTGCCACGTCCACGTGGCGACAGGCGACGTCGCCAGCGCCGATGCGCTCCAGCGCGCGCTGGCGTCGCTCCCGGCAGACGCGCCTCCGATCCGCGGCGTCGTCCATGCCGCCGGCGCGCTGGACGACGCACTCCTCTCCGATCAGGAGTGGGTGCGTTTCCGCCGCGTGTTCGCCGCCAAGGTGCGCGGCAGCCTCGCCCTCGCCAGAGCGACTGCGGACGCTCCACTCGACTTCTTCGTCCTCTACTCGTCGGTCGCCTCCGTGCTGGGTTCGCCGGGGCAGGCGAACCACTCCGCAGCCAACGCGTACGTCGACGCGCTCGCCGCGGCGCTCACCGCGAGCGGTCGCCCGGCGCTGTCGATCGCGTGGGGTGCGTGGGACGACGTTGGTGCAGCCGTCCGGCGGGGCGCATCGGCCCGGGTCCGCCAGCGCGGTCTTCGCGGCATCAGCGTCGATGCGGGCCTCGCGCTTTTCGAATCCCTCACCACGGGCGAGACCGGTGCCGTGGTCGCGTCGCCCATGGACTGGGCGACGTACAGGTCGGCTGCCGCGCGTGTCCCGCCCATGGTAGCGCACCTCGCCGACGCTCGCGGCGACCGCGGAAGAGGCGAGCCGGACGTGGCTAGCAGCAACGGTCGACATGAGCGCAGCTCCAACGGTCAGGCGTCTGCCACGCTCGCTGAGCGGGCCGCAGCCGCGCCGGTCAGGCGCCGGCGCGCCGTGCTCCAGGAAGGGATCGAGGCGTGTGTGCGGCGAGTGCTGGGCGTCGGCGCATCACGCATGCTGGACCCGAGGCAGCCGCTCAGCGAGATCGGGCTGGATTCGCTGCTCGCGGTCGAGCTGCGAAACGTCCTTGCCACCGAGCTCGGCCGCACGCTCCCCGCCACGCTCCTCTTCGATTACCCGAGCGTGGCGGCGCTCGCCGACCATTTCCAGCAATCGCTCTTCGGCAATGGCGAGAGGGAGTCGACCATCCGCCCGTCGAAGCTCGTGGCCGCCGGCTCGGGCTCGCTCCTCGACGAAATCGAGTCGCTGAGCGACGACGAGGTGGAACGCCGCGTCGCCGGACGAGTGGAGCGCTCCCATGGATGACTTCCTCACCCGGATCTCCAAGCTGCCGGCCGAGCGGCTCGCGCTCCTCGCGGCAGAACTCAGGGCGCGGCTCGACGACACCGAGGCCGCGATCGCCCGACGCAATGACCCCATCGCCATCGTCGGCATCGGGTGCCGGTTCCCGGGAGGTGAGAATCCGGAGGCGTTCTGGCGCGCCCTACGGGACGGACGTGACATGGTCCGCGAAGTCCCGCCGGAGCGCTGGGACGCCGAACGGCTCCACGACCCGGACCCGGACGCCCCCGGAAAGGCCGGTACGCGCTGGGGCAGCTTCCTCGACGGGGTCGACCTCTTCGATGCGCGGTTCTTCGGGATCGCTCCGCGCGAAGCGCTGAGCATCGACCCACAGCAGCGGCTTCTCCTCGAAGTCGCGTGGGAGGCGCTCGAAGACGCCGGGATCGCCGCCGACCGGCTGCACGGCGAAGCTGGCGGCGTGTTCGTCGGCCTGTGCAATCACGATTACCACGACATCATGCTCGAGCACCCCCTCGAGCAGATCGACGGCTACCGCGCGTCCGGCGTGGCAGGGAGCATGGCCGCGGGGCGCATCGCGTACCTGCTCGGTCTCCACGGCCCGGCGCTGACCGTCGACACGGCGTGTTCCTCGTCACTCGTGGCGCTGCACCTGGCCTGCGAGAGCCTGCGCAGCGGCGAGGCGAGGCTGGCGCTCGCCGGCGGCGCGAACCTCATCCTCGGTGTCGACACGACGGTCGGTCTGACCAAAGCGCACATGCTCTCGCCGGGAGGACGCTGCCGCACCTTCGATGCGGCGGCCGACGGGATCGTGCGCGGAGAGGGGTGCGGGGTGGTGGTACTCGAAAGACTGAACGATGCCCGCGCGAACGGACACCGCGTGCTGGCAGTCATCCGCGCCACGGCCCTCAACCAGGATGGCCGGTCGAGCGGGATCACGGCGCCCAACGGCCCGGCGCAGGAAGCGCTCATGCGCGCCGCGCTGGCGCGCGCCGGGATCGACCCCCGCGACGTCGATTACATCGAAGCCCACGGCACCGGCACCCGCCTGGGCGACCCTATCGAGGTGCGCGCGCTCGGCGAGGTGTACGGCGCAGCGGATCGGCCGGCACCGCTGCGGATCGGCTCGGTCAAGACCAACCTGGGGCACCTCGAAGCCGCCGCCGGGATCGCGGGCGTGATCAAGGCGGTCCTGGCGCTGCGGCATCGTGAGATCCCGCCGCACCTCCACTTCTCCGCCCCGAATCCATTGATCCCATGGGAGCAATTCGCCATTGAGGTGCCGACCCGGCGGATGCCCTGGGCTCCCGGAGCGAGTGACCGGGTGCGCCGCGCGGCGGTCAGCTCCTTCGGGTTCAGCGGAACCAACGCGCACGTGATCATCGAAGAGGCGCCCGCCGCCGAACAGATGGCCGACTCGCCGTTGTCGCCCGACCGACCGGCGCACGTGCTACCCATTACGGCGGTCACCGAATCGGCGCTGCGGCGGCTGGCGCTGGCCTACGCCGAAAAGCTGGACGCCGCCGATGAACCGTTCACCGACATCTGTTACACGGCCGCAGTCGGGCGGGCGAAGTTTCCCGAGCGTCTGGCAGTCGTGGCAGCGAACGGCGAAGAAGCCGCCGGCAAGCTGCGGGCATGGGCGACGAACGGCGAATCGCCGGCGGGGGCGCTGCGCGGCAGAGCCCGCGGTTCTGTCGAAGTCGCGTTCCTCTTCACGGGCCAGGGCGCGCAGTGGGCGGGGATGGCCCGCGAGCTGTTCGAAACGGCTCCCGTGTTTCGCGAGGAGATGCTGCGTTGCGCCGGGCTCTTCGAATCGAGGAACGGCCGATCGCTGCTGGAAGTCATCTATCCGCCCGCCGGTGAAACCGGGCGCGCGGCCGCCGAGCTGGATCGCACGCGCTGGACGCAGCCGGCGCTCTTCGCGATCGAGGTCGCCCTGGCTGCGCTCTGGCGGTCGTGGGGCGTGGAGCCCGCCGCCGTGGTCGGGCACAGCATCGGCGAGTATGCGGCCGCCGTCATCGCAGGCGCGCTCACGCTGGAGGATGCCGCGCACCTCGTCGCCACGCGCGCCCGGGTCATGGACGAGCTGCCCGAAGGCGGCACCATGGTCGCGGTGCTCGCCCCGGCCGAGCTGGTCGAGCCCGTGCTCGTCGACCACCCCGCTGTGAACATCGCAGGGTACAACGCGCCTGCCAACACGGTCATTTCCGGTCCGGCGGCAGCGGTCGGTGATGCCGTGCGGGCGCTCGGCGCGCGCGGCATCGAATGCCGCCCGCTCGCCGTGTCCCACGCGTTCCACTCGCCGCTGATGGACCCGGCGCTCGACGCGCTGGAGCAGGCGGCTGCGGGTGTTCGGGTCTCGCCGCCCGAGTTGACTTTTGCCTCGACGCTCACGGGACAGCTCGCCGGGTCCGAGACACTCGGCGTTCCCGCGTACTGGCGCGATCAGGCGCGCCAGCCCGTCCGGTTCACGAGCGCGCTCGCGACGCTCCATTCGGCTGGCCACCGCGTCTTCCTCGAAATCGGGCCGCACCCGACCCTGTGCGGGCTTGGCACCCAGGTTCTCGACGGCGCCGATGCGGTGTTCGTCCCGTCGCTCCGGCGGGGCAAGGACGCGTGGACGGAGATGCTGCAAGCGGCGGCAACCCTGTTCGTCCACGGCGTCGACATCGACTGGGAGGCATTCGACGCCCCATGGCCTCGCCGGCGGGTGTCGCTACCCACCTACCCGTTCGAGCGGACGAGCTACTGGATCGGCTGGTCGAGACGAGGGCGGGATGACGGCACCGTCGTGCCTGGCCCGACCGTGGCGCGCGACGACGACGCGTTCGACGGGCAGCTTCCTGAGCCGCCCCGGATCTGGACGCGCGAATGGGTCGAAATCGGGGCGGCAGAGGGTGGTGAAACGCAGATCGCCGCGCCGGCCGACATCGCCAGGCGGCTCGCCCCGCGCGCCAGAGCCCTGGTCGACGAGCACGGCAGCGAAGTCTATTCGCGGTTCCTGCCGCGACTCGACGAGCTGTGCACCGCGTACATCCTGCAGGCGCTTCGAAGGCTGGGCGCGGACATTCGGGTCGGCGCCACGATCGACGAATCGGCCCTTTCTGCGCTCGGCGTGCAGCCGCGGCACCGCCGTCTCGTGCGCCGGATCCTCGACATTCTCGCCGAGGACGGTTTCCTCGAGGGCGACGGCAGCCCCTGGCGCTGGATACACGGGATTGCCGAACCGACGTCGGACACCGACACGCTGGCTCGATCCCTCCTCCGGGACTTCCCCGCGTGCCGCCCCGAGATCGAGGTGACGGTACGCTGCGGCGAGCAGCTCGCCGGCGCGCTCACCGGCGAGGTCGACCCCATGTCGCTGCTCTTCCCGGGCGGCTCTCTCGATCCGACGGAGCAACTATACGGCGACACGCCGTCGTTCCGGATCTTCAATACGCTCGTGGCCGAGGCGGTCTGTGGCGCGCTCCCCCCGTCGGCGGGCAACCGGAAGTTGCGCATCCTCGAAGTCGGCGCCGGGACCGGCGGCACGACCGCCCGGCTCCTCCCTCTCCTCGACGCAGGCACAACCGAATACGCGTTCACCGACGTCTCGCCGCTCTTCCTCGAACGTGCCCGCGAGCGGTTCCGCGAGTTCGGGTTCGTCGACTATCGCCTCCTCGACATATCGCGGGACCCGGACCCTCAGGGGTTCGAGGATGGCACGTGGGATGTCGTCGTTGCGTCCAACGTGCTGCACGCCACACCCGACCTCCGCGCGTCGCTCGAGCACGTGCGACGACTCGTCGCACCCGGCGGCGCGCTCGTGCTGCTGGAAGCCGTTCGCCCGCAACGCTTCGGTGACCTCACTGTCGGACTCACGCCGGGGTGGTGGAGTTTTACCGACCACGACCTCCGCCGCGATTACGCGCTTCTCAGCACCACGGCATGGCTCGACCTGCTGGAGTCGGCCGGCTTCGTTTCGCCTGCATCGCTGCCGGCGGAGCCCGACGGGCGCGCGGTACTGGTGCAGCAGTCCGTGCTCGTCGCGCGGGCGCCAACGACGACTGCGCGCGCCGGTCAGCAGGACGGCTGGCTCGTGCTCGCCCGTGAGGGGCAGCCTTCCGGGCGTTTCGCGCAGCGGCTGCGTGCTGCGGGCCTGCCGATCCGCAATGTCGCGGAATCCGTGCCCGTGCCCGAACGCGGGTCCCAGGGCGCCGGCGCACCCCCCACGGACATCGTCGCTGCTCCGAGCGCTCCCGTCCTCCATCTCCTCGCCCTGGATGAAGCCACGTCCGCATCCGATGACGCGGCTGCGGTCATGGAGCGCCAGCAGCGCACCGCCGGGTCGGCGCTCGAAGTGATGCGCACGGCGACAGCCAGCGCGCACCCGGCCAGGATGGTCTTCGTGACGCACGGGGCACAGCAGACGGACCGAGAGTCGCTCGACCCGGTTGGCGCCCCGATCTGGGGGCTCGGCCGTACCCTGGCGCTGGAGCACCCGGAGATCGACGCCATCCGCGTCGACCTCGACGACGAGAGCGATCTCGCTGCGGCCGCGCTCGCCCGCCTGCTGGCGCGCACTCCGACCGGCGAAGACGAGCTGGCAGTGCGCGCCGGGAAGGTGCGCGCGCCCCGCGTTGCGCCAGGGGCAGAACCTCTACCGCAAAAGCCATCGTTCGACCCCGAGGGCGCGTACGTCGTGACCGGCGGGCTGCGCGGCCTGGGCTCGCTGCTGGTGGAATGGCTCGCGCGGCACGGCGCCGGCCGCGTCGTCGTGAACGGCCGAGCCTCGCCTTCCGCCGAAGCCCTCGAACTGCTCGAGCGGGTCAGGGCGGCGGGCACGGACGTCCAGGTCATCACCGGCGACATTGCAGACCCCGCCACGGCCACCGCGCTGGTCTCTGCCGCCGGACCGGATCGCCTGAGAGGCGTCTTCCATTGCGCTGGCACTACCGAAGACGCCGCATTCGTGCAACAGTCGTGGCCCCGCCTCGAGCGCGTAATGGCTGCTAAAGTGGCTGGTGCGTGGAACTTGCACGTCGCCACGCGCGTGCTCCGACTGGATCGTTTCGTGCTCTTCTCCAGCGCGGCCGCGTTCCTGGGATCTGCGGGGCAGGCCAATCACGCGGCCGCCAACGCGTACCTCGGCGCGCTCGCCCGCTATCGCCGCGCGCTGAGTCTGCCGGGTCTCGCCGTTGACTGGGGTCCGTGGACGGAGACCGGCGCCGCGACCCGTGGCGACGTCCTCGACCGTGCCCGGGCCGCGGGGCTCGGTGCGCTCGACCCTGAGGAAGGTTTCGACCTGCTCGGCCGGCTCATGATCACGGACTCCGCGCACGTGGCGATCGTGCCCGTGGAGTGGCAGCACTTCTTCGCCAGGCATCCCGGCGCCCGCGAGCGACGCCTTTTCGAGCGGGTCCGGAACGCCGGCCCGCCCCCGGCGTCCCGGGCGAACACGGCCGACGGCGTCCGGCGGAGCGGGCGCCCGGAGCCTGGTCCCGCGGCCGGTGACGCGGCGGGGAAAGGCGCACTCCGCCAGGCCATCGATCTCGCGACGCCGGCCAACCGCAGGACCGTGCTGTTCGAGGGGGTGCACGCCGAGGCCGCACGCGTCCTCGGACTCGCGGCGGCTGAGCGGATCGACCCGGATACGCCGCTCACGGAGCTAGGTCTCGACTCACTCATGGCCGTCGAGCTGCGCAACGCGATAAGCCATCAGCTCGATCAACCGCTCCCGGCAACGCTCCTGTTCAACTATCCCACGCTCGCGGAGCTGGCCGGCCACCTTGGCCGGCGATGGGATGAAACAGACCGGACCGACGATCTCTCGGACGATGAAGTGGCTGAGCTCCTTGAACGGAAGCTCCGCAACCTGCAACCGGCGGGATAGATGACGGCTTCATCACCGGACCGCGGCGCACTGCTCCGCCGCGCGCTCCAGCGCATCGAAGAACTCGAGGCCGGGTTGGCAGCGGCCTCGGCGCGCCCGTCGACCGCCGAGCCGATTGCGGTCGTGGCCATGGGATGCCGGTTCCCCGGTGGGGCCAATGACCCCGAAAGCTTCTGGGAACGGCTCCTCACCGGGTTCGACGCGACCGGCGATGTACCGCTCGATCGCTGGGATGCAGACGCGTATTTCGATCCGGACCCGGACGCTCCCGGCCGTACGTACACCCGGCGAGGCGCCTTCCTGGACTGGCCGGTGGATCAGTTCGACGCCGAGTTCTTCGGCATTGCACCACGCGAGGCCGCCGAGCTGGACCCGCAGCAACGCCTGCTCCTCGAAGTCGTGTGGGAAGCCCTCGAACGGGGAGGTATTTCACCTTCGCGCCTGCGCGGCTCCGCCACCGGCGTGTTCCTCGGCATGACCACGCACGACTGGGCGCATCTCCAGGCCGCGGCGCACGACACGTCTCATGTCGGTACGTACTACGGCACTGGCGTGTCGCACAGCGTTGCCGCCGGGCGGATCGCATACCTCCTCGGGCTCCGGGGCCCGGCCGTCACGATCGACACGGCGTGCTCGTCGTCGCTGGTGGCATTCCACCTCGCCTGCCAGAGCCTGCGCGCCGGCGAGTCCCAAACCGCGATCGTGGCTGGCGTCTCCCTCATGCTGTCGCCCCTCGGCCACGTCATCGCGTCGAGGAACCGGATGCTCTCGCCGGACGGTCGATGCAAGACGTTCGACGCCGCGGCCGATGGCTATGCCCGGGGCGAGGGGTGCGGTGTGGTGGTGCTGGAAAGGCTCTCAGACGCCAGGTCGCGCGGCGCACGTATCCTCGCGGTCGTGCGGGGGACCGCTGTCAACCAGGATGGCCGCACCGGCGGGCTGACGGCACCGAGCGGGCGCGCGCAGGTGGAAGTCGTGCGCGCGGCGCTCGCCAGCGCGGGCGTCGAGCCCGGCGGTGTCGGCTACGTGGAGGCGCACGGCACCGGCACCGAGCTGGGCGATCCCATCGAGATCCAGGCGCTGGGCGAGGTGCACGCAGGGCGCCCGCAGTCGTCTCCGCTCTACGTCGGCTCGGTCAAGACGAACATCGGCCACCTCGAAGCCGCGGCCGGGGTAGCGGGCGTCATCAAGACCGTACTCGCGCTGCGCGACGGGATCATCCCGCCACACCTGCACTTCCATACGCCGAACCCGCACATACCATGGGCGGAGCTCCCGATCGTGCCGCCGGAGACGGCCATCCCGTGGCCCGGCGGCAGCTCGCGCATTGCCGGGGTCAGCTCGTTCGGCTTCAGCGGTACGAACGCGCACGTGGTGCTGGAGGCATGGACCGCGGACCAGGACGGCATCACGAACGGCAGTGATGCCAGAGCGACGGGGTCGACGAGTCCGGTCGTCGTCCCGATCTCCGCGCGCTCTGCCACCGCGAGGGCCGAGCTCGCCAGACGCCTGCTGGAGCGGCTGCGTGTCGATGACGGCGTGGACCCTGGCGCCGTGGCAGCGACGCTCGCGCGTGGCAGGGCGCACTGGGAGTACCGGGCAGCCGCCGTCGTGGCGGACCGCGGGGAGCTGCTCGCGGCTCTGGAGGCGATTGCCGCCGGCAGCGCTGACGCGCTGCTCGGCGAGGCCAGCATCAAGCAGCCGCCGCGCGTAGCGTTCCTCTTCACCGGCCAGGGGGCGCAGCGGCCCGGGATGGCCCGCGGGCTCCTGGAGCGCGAACCGGTTTTCCGCGACGCCATCACCCGCTGCGAAGAAGTGCTCAGTCGCGTGGCCGGCCACTCCATCTCGGCGCTCCTCACTGCGGATCCCGAGGACTCCGGTGCAGCCGCCGTCCTCGCGGATACGCGCGTTACGCAGCCGGTGCTGTTCGCGCTCGAGTACGCTCTCGCCGAGCTTTGGCGCTCGTGGGGCGTGCGGCCCGCGGTCGTTCTCGGGCACAGCCTCGGTGAAATCGTCGCCGCGTGCGTGGCCGGCGTCCTCGCGCTCGACGATGCGCTGCGCCTCGTCGCGGAGCGCGCCCGCATCATAGGGTCACTGCCGCCCGGCGGCGCGATGGCGACGATCCGGGCACCGCTCGACGACGTCGCCCCGGTCCTCGCCGGCACCGGCGGCCGCGCCGGTGTCGCGGCCATCAACGGGCCTGCCAGCACGGTGATCTCCGGTGACGAGGATGCCGTAGAGCAGGTGCTGGAGACGCTCCGTTCCGCCGGGTTCGAAGGGCGCCGGCTCCGGGTGTCCCACGCCTTCCATTCGCACCGGCTGGACCCGATCCTCGCCGAATTCCGCCGTTTCGCCGAATCGGTGCCGGCCGGGCCGCCCAGGATCGACGTCGTCACGAACCGGACCGGCGCCCTGGCCGGGCCCGACACATTCGACGCCGATTACTGGACCCGGCACATGCGCGAGCCGGTGCAATTCGCGGAGTGCGTCAGGACGCTCCGCGCCGCGGGTGCAACCGCGCTCGTCGAGGTCGGGCCCGCGCCCGTACTGCTGGGCATGGTCGCGGCGTGCCCCGGCGCGCCGGCCGGCGAGCTGCACGTGCCGTCACTCGGTCCCGGCCGCGACCCGCTCCGTTCTGTGCGCGAGGCGCTCGCCCGACTCTACGTCGCCGGCGTCCCCCTCGACTGGGAACGGGCCTCGCCCGACGTCCGCCCCCCGCTCGAGCTGCCCACGTACCCGTTCGAACGAAGCCGGCACTGGCCGCGGATTCGGCCGCCGCGCCACCACCGTGACCCGGGCACGCATCCGCTCCTGGGTCGGCGACTCGAATCTCCGGTGCTCACGGCGCACGTCTTCGAGACTTCGATCAGCGCCGACGACCCGGCGTGGATCGGTGACCATCGCGTCCGTGGCCAGCCGGTTCTCCCCGCCGCCGCGTACCTGGAATTGATCGACGCCGCAGTGCGCGCCACGTACGGTGCCGGGCGGGCGATCCGGGACCTGGAGATCCTGGCTCCGCTCACCGTCGATGGGGAGCGACGGATCCAGACGGTGATCCACGCCGGAGAAGGGCGGGTCGAGATCGTGAGCCACACCGGCTCCGAATGGCGCAGGCACCTGACCGCACGCATCACCGATCCCGAGCCCGAATCCAGTATCGCTCCGGCACCCCTACCCGACGCCGGCGAGGTGCTCGACCCCGCGAGCTACCTGGCGAACATTGAGAGCGCCGGCGTCGCCTATGGCGAGAGGTTCCGAGCCCTCCGCAGCATCCAGAGAGGGCCGGACTGGGCAGTTGGAGAGATCGATCAGGGTTGCGTCCCCGCACGCGAACGCCGTGCGTATTCGCTCCATCCGGCGCTCCTCGATGCGGCATTCCAGCTCTGTGGCGCGTGCGCCGCCGTCACCGGCGAAACCGCGTATGCACCCGTCGCAGTTGGAGCGGTTTACCAGCTCGCCGAACACCACGTCCCACCAGACGAGCCGCTCCGCGCCCGGGTTCAGCTCCGCGAGGGTGGCCGCGGGTCCCGGTTGCTGACGTGCGATGTCGAGATCCGCACCTCGACCAGCAACGCGCCAATCGTCATGGTCCGGGGGCTTCGCTTCCAGCAATTGGCTCCCCGCCGGCCGAGCCATTCCGATCAGCCAGCGGACTGGCTCTACGAGCTCACCTGGACACCGGTAAAGCTGCCGACGGCGCGCGTCGATCGAGGTTCGTGGCGCGTGCTGGGAGTCGGGCCGCTGGCGGACGCGGTAGCTGCGGCGCTCGCGGAGCGGGGTCGAAAGGTACACCGGAGTCCGGCGGCGCCCCTGCTTCCTGAAGGCGGCTCGCCCGAGACGGAAGGCATCGCCGTAGTGATCGGCTCCGCGTCCACCAGAGGCGACCCGCTGGCTGCGCTCCGTCCCGCGCTGGAGCCGCTCCTCGCCGTGGCCCGGGAGCTGGCCGCGCGCCCGGGTGGAGGCCGGTTGTGCGTGATCACCCGCGGGGCGTGCGCTCCGGCAGCGGATACATACGTGGATCCCGCGGCCGCGGCGGTGTGGGGGCTCGGCCAGACGATCGCCGCCGAGCTCCCCGGATGGGGCTGCCGACGGATCGACCTCGACCCGGGTGGCGACGCCGTTCCCGCGGACCTCGCCGACGCGCTCCTGATGGCCGGCGCCGAAGACCGGCTCGCGGCCCGCGCCGGCGAATGGCTGGCGGCCCGGCTCACACGCATCGCAGACGCCGGGGCCGCCACCCTCGGCGCCCGCCCCGCCAGCGACTGCGCGCTCGAAATCCGGGAGCGCGGACAGATCGATGGTCTTGCGTGGACCATCCGCGAGCCAGAGCCGCTGCGCGACGACCACGTCCGCATCCGCGTCGAGGCCACCGGATTGAACTTCCGCGACGTGCTCAATCTGCTCGGCACATACGCTGGCGAGGCGGGTCCGCTGGGGAGCGAGTGCGCCGGAATCGTCGAAGCGGTGGGCGCCGGAGTAGCCGGGATAGAGCCCGGCGACGCGGTCATGGCGGTCACGCCACGTGGGTTCTGCGAACGGGTGGATACGCCGGCCGCCCTGGTGGTCCCCCGCCCGGCGGGTCTGTCGGCGGTGTCGGCGGCGACCATCCCGATCGCGTTCCTCACCGCCGACTGGGCGCTTTTCGAGGTGGGCCGACTCCGCGCCGGTGAACGCGTGCTGGTCCACGCCGCGGCGGGTGGCGTCGGACTTGCCGCCGTGCAGCTCGCTCTCGCAGCCGGTGCCGAGGTGTTCGCCACGGCTCACGGCGAGCGGAAGCACGCCCTTCTCCGCCGGCTGGGCGTTCGCCACGTCTACGATTCCAGGACGGTCGACTTCCGGGATGAGA
>DATMSC010000384.1:0-6827 GCA_035565595.1 Longimicrobiales bacterium
AGTCGTCCGCGGCGATTTCGCAGACCCGGCCTCACTCGAAGACGCGCTCTCCGGCGTTTGGGGCGTGCTCAGCATCCAGAACTCCTGGGAGTCCGGAGTGGAACGCGAGGAAGCATATGGCAAGCTCCTCGCCCGACTGGCACGCGATGCTGGCGTCAGCCACTTCGTCTATCAGTCTGTTGCGTCCGCAAACCGCCGCACCGGCATCCCCCATTTCGAAAGCAAGTTCCACATCGAGGAGACCGTGCGCGCGCTCGGGTTTCCCTCCTTCGTGATCATCCGCCCAGTCTTCTTCATGGAAAACTTCCTTCGCATGAAGGCGGCCATCGCCGGCGGCCTCCTCCCGCTCGGTCTCGAGCCCGACACGCGACTCCAGATGATCGCTGTCGAAGACATCGGCCGGATCGGATGTCTTGCGTTCGAACGCCATGACGCCATGAACGGTCGCGCCATCGACATTGCCGGTGACGAACTGACGATTCCCGAAGCGGCACGTGCCCTCTCCCGGGTCACCGGCCGCAACGTCATCTTCCAGCGGGTTCCGATCGAACAGATCCGCGCGGCCAGTGAAGATCAAGCGGCCATGCTGGAGTGGTTCGACGCGGTAGGCTATGACGTCGATATTCCAGCCATTGAAAGGGAGTTCGGGTCGATGATGAGGTTCGCGGATTGGGCCGCGCGGCAGGATTGGAGCTCCTGAGCGAGGCTCAGGCCAAGACTTCGATTCGGGCGGCGTGCGCCGGCACGGAGCGAAGTCGCTCATCGCGCGTGACCAGCGGCGCCCGCAACGCCTCGGCCAGCGCTATGTACGCTGCGTCGTACGCCGTGGCATTGTGCCGCAGCTCCCAGATGCGCCAGAGGAAAGGCTCGTGCGCGTATCGCTCGATCCGCATCGCCGCGAAATCCGCCAACGCCTCCGCACCCCGCCGCCGCGTCAGGACCCCGGCGCGCTCGTAGCGCCGGATGACCTGCGCCACTTCGAGGTCGATGACGTGAGGCGCGTGTAGCGTCGCCCCCGAAAACAGCCGCGCCTCCACCGCACCCGCAACGGGAGTCCGCAGCAGGAACTCGAGGACGGCGGACGCGTCGACGACGATCACGCGCCCGCCACCTCAGTCGCGCTCACGCTCCGCCCTGACCGCGTCCGCCGGAGATTCCGACGGATACACGGCGGACCTCTCCCTCACCCTGAGCAGCAGCTCGCCAGGCTCCGGCTTCTCCACAGCCTTCTTCACGATGTCCATCAGATAATCCGACAGCGTCATCCCGGCCCTCGCCGCTCTCGCCTTGAGCTCCCGGTGCAGCTCGTCCGGCACATTGCGGATCTGGATCATTCCCATGTGCGAAACATGCTCACATGCTGCTAACATGTCAAGAATTCCGTTTGAGGTGGAATCGGCAGCTGGCGAGTAACGGTGGGCGGTGTTGGCGGGCGAAGCGATAGCGATCAGGGACGGATCGACTGTGCAGGGAAACGTGCGCGCAGTAGCTACCGGCGGGCGGCGAAAGATGGGGTGTTGGGGGCGGAGTACTCAGTCGCGACGGTAGCGGCGGCTGACTTCGTCGAGGAGGCGGCGCTCCTCGGCGGAGAGGCTGGACATCCCCTGCGTACTGATCTTGTCGAGGACGCGGTCCACCTCGTCGAGGACGCGCTCCTCTTCACGGGCGGGCCGCGAGGCGCGCTTCACGGTTGGGGTGGGTCCGGTCTTGCCGCCCGGGATGACGGTCAGTCGGGACCGCGAAAAGCGCTTCTTGAGCCCGGCGAGGTGCCCGCGCGGCGCGTCGACCTTGAGGTATAGGAAGCCGGCGACGAAGCCGCCGAGGTGTGCGAAATGCGCGATGCCGTCACCCACGCCCTGGACGGCGCTGAGCAGTGACAGCCCGGCGAGGATGGCGACCAGCCACTTCGCCTTCACCGGAAAGATCCCCCAGATGTAGATGGGCGAGTCCGGCCAGTTCATGGCGAAGGCGAGCATGATCCCGAAGACTGCGGCCGATGCGCCGACGACGGCGGCGTTGGGCGCGAAGACGAATGAGAGGACGGCGCCGCCGAGGCCGCAGATCAGGTAGTACTTCAGGAACTCACGGGATCCCCACCGCTCCTCGAGTGGCGGCCCGAAGAAGAACAGCGCCAGCATGTTGAAGAACAGGTGGAAGAACCCCGCGTGGAGGAACATGTACGTGAGCGGGGTCCACGGCCTGAACAGGATCTGGCTGGGAACGAAAGCCGCGTAGCTCCAGGCCCTGTCGGGCAGGAGGAAACCGAAGAGGAGATAAGCGGCCGCATTCGCGATGAGGAGGCGCTTGACCCACGGCGTCAGGGGATAGCCGAAGCCGAAGCCGAAACTGCCTGGATTAGTTCTCTGCCAAGCCCGCATGCGCCGCTCCCGCGATTCCCAGTCGTCGCATCGGTTCTAACCCGACCGGCGTCGCCGGTGTTCCTCGACGGCGAGCCGGGCGATACGGTCGCACAGATCGGGGAACGAAATCCCCGCGGCGCGCGCCGCTTTCGGCAGCAGGCTGTTCGCGGTCAGGCCGGGCAGGGTGTTCGCTTCGAGGCACCAGCAGCTCCCATCCCCCCTCATTCGGAAGTCGATACGACTGAACCCTCTCATCTTGAGTGCCCTGTGCACCTTCAGCGCCAGCGCCTGCACTTCCTCGGCGGTTTCGGGGGGCAGGTCGGCGGGAAAGATCTCGTCGGCCATGCCGGGCTGATACTTCGACTCGTAGTCGAAAATGTCTGAGGCGACGATGATCTCGCCTACCGGGAGCGGCGTCTGGTCGAGGATGCCGACAGTCAGCTCCCGCCCCGGAACGAAGCGCTCCAGCATGACTTCGTCGTCGAATCTGGATGCCAGCTCGACCGCGGCATCGACGTCCGCCGGGTCGCGCACGACGGTCAGTCCGACGGTCGATCCCTGCTTGCTCGGCTTGACGACGACGGGATATCCCAGCCGTTCGGTCACCTGCGCCACTTCAACGGGGGCCATGAGCCAGTCGGGGGTCGGCACGCCGGCATCGCGGAAGAGCCGTTTGGAGATGTCCTTGTCCATGGCGATGGCGCTGGCGAGCGGGCCGCTGCCGGTGTATGGGATCTCCATCAGCTCGAGCAGCGATTGGAGCGTTCCGTCTTCACCGGCGCCGCCGTGGAGCGCGAGGAACATGACGTCGACGTCGCTCAGCTCGGGAGACCGGGTAATCACGCCGGGGTCCCCGGTTCGCAGCATATCGAGCTCGGCCTGTTCCGGTGGGAGCGCCGCCACACCCTTCTCGAAGCACTCGCGCTCCGCTGCCCTGTCCAGTACGCCTCTGGCCGTGTCGACCGCGACGACGTCGTGGCCGGCCTCACGGAGCGCGGGGATGACCTGCGAAGCACTGGCAATGGACACATCGCGCTCGGCGCTCACTCCGCCGAACAGGACGGCGATCTTCATGGCGTCATCACGGGGTTGGGCAATGGTTGCCTCCTTCGGTGGAACCCTCTCCTCCTGCAACTACCCAGCCACGGCGAGCCGGGCGGCGCGTCAGGCGCCACGCGCTCGCACGCTCGTTTTCCCGGTGCCCGCGATCGTTGATTCACCCGGGCGCCGGCGCTATACATTCCGCACAGCGGGCGCCCCCCGCACGTACCGTGTCCACCTGTGCAGGCGAGGTATCATGGTCGTACCCCTCGAGCACCGGGAAGCGCCGCGTCGCCTCACGTCACTTCTCGCGCTGGTGCTGCCGGCGGTGCTGGCCACGCCGGCCGCCGCGTTCTCGCAGGACGTGGATTGCGTGCGGTACCTCGATCGCGCGATCGAGATGATCGATCAGTACTGGTCATTCACCGTGTTCAAGGTAGGCGCGTACGATCTCGCGGGCGAGCGGGAAAGATTGCGCCCTGACGCGGTGGCCGCCACGACGCCCGACGCGTGCGCCGACGTGCTGGATCGCCTGATGGCATCGCTCCGCGATGGTCACGCCAACCTGACGCGGTTTCCGGGGCGCACGCCGCAGTCGATACCACCCGGGATCCGGCTCAAGCGTTTCAGCGACAGGATCGCGCGACCCGGAATGGGTGGACCGGTGGAACGGCTCTACGTCGTCGCAAAGGATACGACCGACGCGTCGATTGTCGACATCCCGATCGGTTCCGAGGTGCTGACCATCGACGGCCGCCCCGCACAGGAAGTCCTGGACTCGGTCCAGGCCCGGGTTTCTGCCAGCACCACATGGGGGCTGGTTCACTGGACGGACCAGACGGTGCTACGCGGCCCCGCAGGAAGTGACGTCACTCTCCTGCTGCGCACGCCGGCCGGTGAGGTGCGGGAGGTCACGCTCCAGCGGCGCGGCGTTCCGGACCCGGACGCCGAGTCCGAACCGTATTCGTACGTCGAGCATCGCATCCTGGATAGCGGGTATGGCTACCTGCGGCTCCGCGGCTTCGACGAACGGATCGTCACCCGCCAGTTCGACGAAGCGCTGGACGCCCTGCGCGATACCCCCGGCCTCGTCCTGGATCTCCGGGACAACGGCGGCGGTCTGGTCACCGTGCTCCAGGAGGTGGCCGGCCGGTTCTTCGACCGTCACGTCGTCCTCGCCCGGATCATGATCCGCAACCCGGGCGAGCAGGTGGTGACGCGGGACCTCCAGCCCATCGTGGCGCGCAGCCGCGGCTGGACCTACAGGCAGCCGGTCGTCCTGATTGTGAACGCCGGCTGTTTCAGCGCGTGCGACGTTTTCACCAGCGCCATGGACGAGCACGGTCGCGCGCTCATCATCGGTCCAACCCGCACGGGCGGGGGCAGCGCTTCCCCCGTGGGCGGCGGGATCACGGACACATTCGACGGCGCGCAGATCCGGCTCTCCTTTTTCATCGCCTACCGCGGCGATGAGACCCACATCGAGAGCATCGGGATCTCGCCCCACGTCGTAGTGCAGCCGACGCTGGAAGACTACATCGCGGGACGCGACATCCTCCTGGAGCGCGCGGAGGCGGCGCTCCGCGACGGCGAGGCGGACTTCGGCGCGCTTTGATCCGCCCTCGGGGTCAGGAGTCGTTTGTGCCGACCCGGTCCTGCACGGAGTCGCGGGACCGGCTCACCCACGCGAGACCCATTTCCTGACGCGGCGCACCCCTGCGGCCGCGACGTGCCAGCCATCGGAGTGGACGACCGGCGTGGGGACCAGATTGAGGATGCCCCACAGCGTCGACAGTACGGCGACGAAGTAGAGCTTGGGTGCCAGCCCCGGCGAGTGCGCGATTTCGACGAGGCGCGCGATGGCTCCCAGTCCGGGCCCCCGGGAGATGCCCAGCCAACCACCGATGATCTGGAACACCACTCCGGCCCACGAGAGCACGGTCCCGTGCGCGTAGGCGGCCGCGCCATCGAACCCGCCATTGCGCGGCATGGCATCGACGCCGAGCAGGGCGGCGGCACCGGCCAGCACCACGAACCCGAACAGCAGATTGGCCGCGGGTCCGGCGGCCGCGATCATGGCGTTGGCAGCTTCGGATTCCAGGCGCTCGCAGTGCACGCGGCCCCCGAGCGGTAGCAGCGCCAGTGCGTATTCGGTCCCGTCCGACCTGAACACCCCAAGGGTAGGGCCTCGCCCCAGCTTCACGGATATCACGGCCGCACCTCGCATTCGCGCCATTGCCCAGTGACCGCACTCGTGTACGGTCGTGACGAGGAGCACGGCACCCAGGATCGCGACGGTGACCACTCTACGCTCTCCCGGGACAGGGCCGCGTCGTCATGGAGTCACTGGGTCAGGTAGCGCACCACGTCGTAGCGCGTCACGATGCCGGCGAGTTTCCCCTCGCGTGCGACGAGCACGGCCGGGTTCTGCCGGGTGAGCAGCCGTGTCACGTCGGCCATGTCCAGTTCCGCATCGACCACGGGGAAGGGTGAGTCCATGAGCGTTTCGACGGGCCGTTCGAGCACGCTGGGATCCTCGATCACCCGCGCCATGAGTGTCGGCTCGGCCACGGAACCGATGCACTGGTTGTCGCGGATGACCGGAAGCTGAGAAATGTTGTGCTGGTTGATGAGCGCGAGCGCCTGCCGCACGGTGGTCGCCGGATCGACGGTGACGAGCGCGGGTGCGCCCGAGTCCTTTCCTGCGGCGACGGAGCCCGCGGTCAGCCGCTCGGGCTCGATCAGCCGGTTCTCGCGCATCCACTCGTCGTTGTAGAGCTTGGACAGGTACCGCTCCCCGGTGTCGGGGAGGACGCAGACGATGCACGCATCCGGGTCGTCGACCTCCCGGGCGACCCTGACGGCGAGCTGGACGATGAGACCCGACGACCCACCCACGAAGAGACCTTCCTCGCGCGTCAGCCGTCGCGCCATGTGGAAAGCTTCGCGGTCACTCAGCGTGTGGAACTCGTCGATGACGTCGAACCAGAGCGTCGACGGGAGCTTGTCATTTCCGATCCCTTCCACCTTGTATGGATGACCCTCGCCCAGCTTTCCCGTGCGCGCGTAGTTGGCAAAAACGGACCCCACCGGGTCGCCCGCGATCACGCGGATCGCGGGGTTCCGCTCCTTGAGGTACTTCCCGACGCCACTGATCGTGCCGCCCGTTCCCGCGGCGGCGACCAGGTGCGTGATCCGCCCCTCCGTCTGCTCCCAGATCTCTGGGCCCGTCGTGTGGTAGTGGGCTTCAGGGTTCACGGGATTGTAGAACTGATCGGCCAGGATCGCACCCGGAGTCTCCCGCGCCAGGCGCTTGGCAACCTGGATGTAGTTGTCCGGGTGGTCCGGTGGTACGGCCGTGGGCGTGACGATGACCTGCGCGCCGAACGCCTTGAGCAGCCGCACCTTCTCCTGGCTCATCTTGTC
>DATMSC010000385.1:0-12439 GCA_035565595.1 Longimicrobiales bacterium
CCGGCCAAGGGCATCTACAAATGTTTCGGTTGCGGAGAGGCCGGTGACGTCTTCACCTTCCTCATGCGGAGGCAGGGGCTTTCGTTCCAGGACGCCGTGCGCCAGGTGGCCGCGCGGGTCGGCGTGGAGATTCGCGAGACGGCAGGCGGCGACCGCGTGGACGAAGCCCGGGCAAGGCTCTACGAAGCGGTGGCGTTTGCCGCCGACTTCTACCGGCGCCAGTTGTGGGAGCGGCCGGAAGGGAGCCTCGCGCGCGATTATCTGGCCGGGCGCGGTGTTTCGCGGCAGGTCGCGGAACGATTCGGACTCGGCTACGCTCCAGACGCGTGGCACGAGCTACGGGATGCGGCGAGGAAGCACGGCATCGAAGACCAGGTCCTGCTCGAGGCCGGGCTCGTCAAGGAAGGGGAGAACCAGCCAGAACCGTATGATCGGCTCCGCCGACGACTGGTCTTCCCCATCGAAGATCTGGCGGGGCGCGTCATTGCATTCGGAGGACGTATTCTCGGGCCGGCGCGTGAGGGGGTGCCCAAGTACCTGAACTCGCCCGAGACGCCTCTCTATCAGAAGGGGAGCGTGCTCTACGGCCTGTCCTGGGCGAAGAACGCGATCCGGCGGGAACAGGCGGTGCTGGTCGTCGAAGGCTACATGGATTACATCGCTGTGGCAGCCGCGGGTTTCGAAAACGTCGTGGCGCCGCTCGGCACGGCAATGACCGAAGCCCAAGCCGGCACACTCGCCCGCTATGCGAAGCGCGCGCTGCTGCTCTACGACAGCGACACGGCCGGTCTGAAGGCCACGTTCCGTAGCGCGGACGAGCTCCTTCGGGCCGGTGTGCATCCGCTGGTCGCGACACTGCCCCGCGGCGAGGACCCGGACTCCGTGCTGCGCGCGGGTGGTCCCGAGGCGCTGGCACGGGTACTCGAAAACGCGGTGGACGTTCTCGACAGGAAGATCGAGATCCTGGAGGAGCGTGGCTATTTCCAGGACATCGATGGCCAGCGCAAGGCGCTCGATGGGCTGCTGCCGACGCTGCGTGCGGTGAAGGACCCGGCACTGCGGGACATCTACGTCGCGCGGGTCGCGGAGCGCACGGGGGTGAAGCGTGAGACTCTCGAGCGGGAACGTGACCGCGCGACGACGGGAGCGGCGAGGCCTGCGGCATCCACGGGCCGGGCGGCGCCGTCGTCCCGTGCCGCCGGGCGCGATCCGGTGGAGCGGATGCTGGTTTTGCTCCTGCTGCGGGATCGCGACCGGATCCCGGCGGTGACCGCCGCTATCGCGCCAGGCGACCTGCGGGATCCCGCATACCGCGAGATCTACCAGGCGATCGTCGCGGGATCGGACAATGCGCCGGGGTCGGCCATTGCCGGTCTGGACACCGGTGTCGTCGCCGAAGAGTACCATCCGGAGCACGCCGAGTCGTCGTTGCCGGCGTGGCTGGATGGAGAACGGGTCGCAGCCTTGAGTCCGGAAGCGAGACGAGCGCTGGAATCGCTGGCCCGGGACCCCGAAGAGTTCACCGATGGCGACCGGATCCTCGACGATCTCCTCGGCGAGATACGGGTGCGCACGCTCTTTTCGCGGCTGGATGCGCTCGATCAGCGAATGACTACCGCCGACGCCGAAGAGCAGGCCAGCCTGCTCGCGGAGAAGGCGGCGATACGGCTCGAGCTGTCGAGCCTCGGCCGGCTCGGCTTCAAGGTCAGCCGCCGTTACAGACGCAGTGCGGGTGGGGTGGTGAGTGACGCGAGTGTACCTTCAATCAGACGTGGGTAAATGGAAGAGATCTTCGCCTCATTGCTGGAGTTGCAGGAACTGGACGCCGAGATCGACCGCGCCGAGGAGGTGTCCCGCGCGTTCGGCCCCGAGCTCGAGAACCTGACCGCTCCGGTCGAGAGTCTGGCGCGCGACCTCGAAGCCGTACGTGTTCGGCTTCAGGAGATGCGCGACACGGTCCGGCGGCTCGAGCGCAGCGCCAACGAGAAGCGGGAGCGGCTGCGGCGATATCAGGACCGGCTGAACCTGGTCCGGAATCCTCGCGAGGAGGCGGCCGTTCAGGCCGAGCTGGATCTGATCCGGCGGGCGACGGATGCCGACGAGCAGGAAACGCTCGAGCTGATGGAGCAGATCACGCGGACGGAGCTGAAAGCCGACGACCTCGACAGGCAGCTCGCGGCGGCGCGCATGGAGATGGAGCCGAAGCGCGCGGAGCTCCTGGAGCGAAAGGCACAGGCCGAGGACGCGCTCGCGCGGCTGCGCGACAGGCGGGAGAACCTGGCGATCCGGCTGGACATGCCGACGCGGCGGCTCTATGAGCGGGTGAGGGCCGGCCGCACCCGGGTAGTGCTCGCTCCGCTCGCGGATGGAGCGTGCGGTCACTGCTTCAGCATGATACCGATCCAGCAGCAACACGAGATCCGCCTGGCACGCTCGCTCTACCGCTGCGAGGCGTGCGGCGTGATCCTCTACCTGCGTGACTGACGGCCGCGACCCCTACGGGGCGCGGCCTTTTTCACGCGTCGGCACCAGCGCGATCCCCAGGGGATCGCGTCCGCCGGGGGAGCGCGCCGGATGCGAGAGGACAGCTCGACGAGCTGCTTCCACCTGCTTGCAGGGTCGGGAGCGGTTGCCCTACTTTCGGGGCCATGTTGCCGATCGGGTTGGGCGCGCGCCGGAGCGAAGGATGCCGGGTTCGATGCTGCGTGCCGGCGTTCACCCGGGTCGGCGCCGGACTCGCCCGCCTCCACGTGATCCGTTCGGAATGACCTCTGTCGTCGCGACCCGGTGGCGTGCTCCGCAACGGAGCTGGCTGGAACGCGCGGCCTCGCCGGACCCGCAGCAGGTGCGGCGCCTGGCCGGTGAGCTGCGCCTGCCCGAACCGGTTTGTGAGTTGCTCGTCCGCCGGGGCTACGCGGATCCCGGTGCCGCGGCTGGATTCCTGAAGCCACGGCTCGCCTCACTCCACGATCCGTTCCTGCTGCAGGACATGGACTCGGCCGTGGAGCGCATTTCTTCGGCGATTCGAAACCACGAAACGATACTCGTCCACGGCGATTACGACGTCGACGGCGTGTGCGCGGTCGCGCTCCTTACCCGCGTCCTGAGGTCCGTCGGCGCGCGCGCGGAAGCTTTCGTCCCCCACCGCGTGCAGCACGGCTACGATCTCGGCGAGGCGGGTATCAGGGAGGCCGCCGCGATCGGCGCAAGGCTGATCATCACCGTGGACTGTGGGATATCGGCCCTCGATACCGTGGCTGCGGCGAGCCGTGCCGGTATCGACGTGATCGTCACGGATCACCATACGCCGGGTGCGCGCCTCCCGGATGCGGTGGCGGTACTGAATCCGAAACGCGCCGACAACGCCTACCCGAACGGCGACCTCGCCGGCACGGGCGTCGCCTTCAAGCTCGCCCAGGCGCTGGGCGAGGCGTTTTCGCTCGACCCTGACACGGTTCACTACCACCTCGATCTGGTAGCTCTCGCGACGGTCGCGGACGTCGTCCCGCTGACCGGCGAGAATCGCATCCTCACGCGCTACGGGCTGCGCGTCCTGGAGCAGACGCAGAAGGCGGGACTGCGAGCGCTCATGCGCGTCGCGGCGCTCGGCGATGGGCGCCCGCTCACTGCCGGGCACGTGAGCCATGTACTCGCGCCGCGGATCAACGCGATCGGCCGCCTGGACGCCGCAGCCTGGGGAGTGAAGCTGCTGCTGACGGATTCACCCGGCGAGGCGGACGCGCTTGCCGCGCGGCTGGAGGCGAGCAATGGCGAACGGCGCCGGCTCGATCGCCAGACGCTGGATTCGGCCATCCGCCAGCTCGAGGAAGGGTTCGATCCGGAGCGCGACGCGGCGGTGGTGCTGGCGGGGGAGGGGTGGCACCCGGGCGTGATCGGGATCGTCGCCTCGCGGGTCGTCGAGCTGGTCCACCGGCCGACCGTTCTGATTGCGGTGGAAGGCGGGGACCGGCCGGCGAGGGGGAGCGCCCGGTCGATACCGGGTTACCACCTGTACGACGCGCTGCGGGCCTGCGCAGACCACCTCATCCGGTTCGGCGGCCACCGGCACGCCGCGGGGTTCGACATCCGGCCGGAGGGGATCGAGGCCTTCGCGGAAGCGCTCCGGGCACACGCGTCGGCGGAGCTGACGCCGGACCACATGGTGCCGCAGCTCAAGTTCGACATGGAGCTCCCGCTCCACCTCGCAACGCCCGAGATCCACCGGTACCTTCGACATCTCGGCCCGTTCGGGGCCGGCAATCCGGAGCCGGTATTCGTAGCGCGGGATGTTCGCGCCGGCAGCGGCATCCGCGTCGTCGGCGACGGCCATGTGAAGCTCACGCTCGAGCGCGACGGACTGCGCGTTCCCGCGATCGGATTCCGGATGGCGGAGCGCTACCCCGTCTCCGCCCTCAGCGGCGCACGAATGGACGTGGCGTACCAGCTCCAGGAAAATCAGTGGCGCGGGCAGACGGCGCTGCAGGCGAGGCTGGTCGACGTACGCGTACATCCGGCGCGGGAGTGAAGTGAGGATCATCGCCGGGCGATGGCGCGGCCGCGTGATCGACGCGCCGCCGGGTCGCGCCACCCGTCCGACCTCGGACCGCGTCCGCGAGGCATGGATGAGCGCGGCGGAATCACTTCTTCGCGACGCACGGGTGCTCGACCTGTTCGCCGGATCGGGAGCGCTGGGGCTGGAAGCCCTGTCGCGGGGCGCGCGATCGGTTACCTTCGTGGAGCGCGCCGGGCCGGCGGTTCGTACGCTGAAGGCGAACATCGAACGCCTGGGCGCGACGCCCCAGGCGACCGTCGTTCGTGCTGACGCCATGGCGTTCGTACGCCGCCTGACGCCGGGCCAGTTCGACGTGGTTTTTGCCGATCCCCCTTACGGCGAGGGGCTGGCGGCGGCCCTGGCCCGGGAGTTCCAGGAACGGCCGTTCGCCGACTGGCTCTGGATCGAACACAACGCCCGGGAGCCGATGCCCCAGGGGGAAGGCATTCGGTCACGGCGCTACGGGGACACGATGGTCACAGCGATTCCGGCAGGGGCATGAGCGAATCCAGAGCGGCGAGCGCGATCGCGCCTCGCCTCGCAATCTATCCCGGCTCGTTCGATCCGTTTACAAACGGGCACGAGGACATCGTGCGGCGATCGCTCGGCTTCGTGGACCGGCTCATCATCGCCGTCGCGCACCGCTCGACCGCGTCCAAGAAGGGGTTGTTCACGATCCCGGAACGCGTCGACATGATTCGGGAGATCTTCCACGACGAGCCGCGTGTGGACGTCCAGGCGTTCGAAGGGCTCCTCGTGGAATTCGCACGGTCACGCGGCGCGCCGATCATCGTTCGGGGTCTGCGCGCGGTCTCCGATTTCGAATACGAGTTCCAGATGGCGCTCATGAATCGGGAACTGTGGGGAGAACTGGAAACCCTGTTCCTCGCGCCCGATGCCCGCTATTCCTTCCTCTCCGCTTCGCTCATTCGCGAGATTGCCGAGCTTGGCGGTGAGGTCGGACAGTTCGTGGCGCCAGGCGTGCGCCGGCGCCTCTACGAGCGCTTCAATCGTACGGCCTGACACCCGGACCCGTGGTCATGCCGGGAGTTCATCGGGCAGGGCATCGAAATTGCCCGCCCTGGCTGGCAGCCGGAGCTGGAGTTCGAGCGGCTTGCCGCCCCAGTCGATCGCGACCCATCTCTAGAACGAGGACGACATGAGTTTCGACGTGACGAAAGAGGGCGACATCACCATCATCGACGTGGAAGGCCAGTTGATCGTCGGGAACCGTCAGGAGCTCAAGCACCGCGTGATCGAGGAGCTCGACAACGGGGCACGCAAGTTCCTCATCGACTTCGAGCGCACCGGATACATCGATTCCTCGGGGCTCGGCGTCCTCGTGAGTCTGTCGAAGAAGATCCGGGAACAGGGTGGTGAGCTCAGGCTGGCGAATCTGAATGAAGACCTCAGGACGCTCTTCGAGCTGACCAAACTCGACACGCTGTTCCAGATCGCGGACTCGAGGAGTGAGGCGCTGGCATCTTTCTGATGCTACCCAGTTCCGGCGTAACACGTTATCATTGAAGGAGCAATGAGCCGACGCGCGCCCGTCGCAGTATTGCCGTGGCGCGTCCGTCTCCTGAAAAGTCCTGATATACCCGGTTCCTAGAGATGCAACCGAACTGCGTTCTGGAGCTGCCCAGCGATCTGAACGCGATAGATCCAACGGTTCGACACCTGATCGAGCGGAGCTGCGAGGCGGGTTTCGACGACGACCGGCTCCACTTCAGCATCCGGGTGGGCGTGACGGAGGCGCTGGCGAACGCCATGCTCTACGGCAACGAGCGGGACCCGTCGAAGCGCGTCAGGCTCGAAGCGAAAATCACGTCAACCATGCTCATCGTGCGGGTCACGGACGAGGGTTGTGGCTTCGACCCGAGCTGCGTGCCCGATCCAACGCTGCCTTCGAATCGCACGCGCGAGGGCGGGCGCGGTATCTTCCTCATACGGCAACTGATGGACGAGGTCGATTTCAACGACCGGGGCAATTCCATCACCATGGTCCTGTACGGATCGCAGCATCGTCGAGCGCGAGAGCCCAACAGGTGACCGCTGCCGTGGCGACGGACGCGACGGTCGTACCCGGCGCAGTTCGTGGCCTGGTCGAAGACTTCGAGCGGACGCACGCCGGCGCGACAGTAACGGTCTGGCAGTCGGTCACGGGTGGGTGGCGCCAGATCTACCCGCATGACGAACCGGGTGGGCCCACCCCGCTGACTCCGCCGGGTCATCAGGTAGCCGGCGCGACGCCACCACTCATTGTCGATGTCCAGGGCCCCGACGTGCCGCCGGGTACGGCAGAGTTCCTGGCTGCTGCCCTTTCGCGCGTCATCTCGTACGAGCGGGAGGCGACGTCCGCTGCTCGGGAGCTAACCGAGCGCTACGAAGAGATCAACCTCCTCTATTCGATCAGCGAAATCCTCGGTTCCGTCCTGTCGATGAGCGTGGCGGCGAGGCGGATACTGGAGGAGATCGTGGACGTCATGGGTGCGCGCCGGGCGTCGCTCTGGGTCTACGAAGAGGCCGAGCAGCTCCTCTACCTCGCCGCGGCAGTCGGGGAGGAAGGGCTGTGGGGGCCGATACGCCTGGACGATCCGGATTCCGTCACCGCCCGGGTATTCAGGGAGCGGCAGCCACTGAACGTGGCGCGGGGGCGGAGGCTTCCCGGCGGTTCGCCCGCGGATCCCCGCCCCGGCGGGAGGGAGGCGTTCCTCTCGGCGCCGATCAATTACACGCCGCCCGATGGCGACCCCCGCACGATCGGCGTCATCACCCTCATCGGCGGCAGGACCGAGGCACCGTTCAACGCGAGCGACACGCGGCTGCTCATGGCGATCGCGAGCCAGGTGGGCGCGGCGCTGGAAACGCATCGGCTGGTTCGTGAAAGCGTGGGACAGGAGCGCCTCGAGCGCGAGCTGGAGCTGGCGCACGACCTGCAGCTCAAGTTGCTCCCGGACGCTGCCGAGTTCGTCGACTTCGGCCAGATCGCGGCCCGTTGCGAACCCGCGGAATCGGTGGGCGGCGATTTCTATCATCTGATCCAGCTCTCGGGCCAACGGCTCGGCGTGACCATCGGGGACATCTCGGGGCACGGCTTCTCCGCGGCGCTGGTGATGGCGCTGACGATCAGTGCCGTCGGGATCTATGCGCAGGAGGCGTCACCGCCGAGCGAGGTCCTCCGCCGGGTGCACCGCGCCCTGATCGGCGAGCTCGAGGGTACCGAGATGTACGTGACGCTGTTCTACGGCGTTCTCGATCCGGGTGCCGGAAGGCTCGTGTACAGCAACGCGGGGCACCCGCACGCGTTCCGTATCGATGGCAGTGGCATCACCACCCGGCTAGAGGCGACGAACCCGCCCATAGGCACCGTGCCACTCGACGTCTACGGCGAAGCCGAGGTGCCGTGGCACGCCGGTGAGGATCTGCTCTGCCTCTTCACTGACGGGCTCTCGGAAGCTTTTGCTGGCGGAGAGGCCGGTCTACTCAGCGAGGTCACCCGCATGCGTGCCCAGCGACCCGCGCGGATCCTCGATCACCTCTTCGCCAGGACCCACGGCGGCCGGCTCGAGATGGCGCCGGACGACCGGACGGCGGTCCTGATCCGCGCGTAGCGACGGCGTGGTCCGGGCGAAACGATCCCTCGGCCAGAACTTCCTGGTCGATGGCAGCGTCCAGGCCGGAATCGTCGCCGCGCTCGATCCTCAGCCGCAGGACGAGGTGCTGGAGATCGGACCTGGCCAGGGCGCGCTCACTCGCCGGCTTGCCGGTCGGGTCCGTCGCCTGCGCGCCGTCGAGCTCGACCCGGATCTCGCAGCGCGATTGCAGGAGGAACTGGGCGACCTGCCCGGCATCGAGATCGTGCACGGCAACGCGCTCGACGAGGCCCCGACCGAATGGGCGGAAGATCCTTCCGCCCTCAAGATCATTGGCAACATTCCGTACAACATCACGTCGCCCCTGATCTTCTGGCTGCTCGACCAGCGCCCGCGCCCGGCGGTAGCCGTGCTGATGGTGCAGCGTGAAGTCGCGGACAGGATCCTGGCCGCGCCCGGCACCAAAGCGTACGGCGCGCTCTCCGTTGCCGTCCGTGCGGCGGCGAGGGTGGAGCGGGTGTTCCACGTGGGGCGCCGCGCGTTCAGGCCGGTACCCGACGTGGACTCGACGGTGATCCGGCTGCGGCCGTATGTTCCGCCGCTCATGAGTGATGCCGAGGAACGTGACCTGCGTGCGCTGACGCGCGCCGCGTTCGGCTGGCGCAGGAAACAGTTGCGGACCACGCTCCGGCAGGCCGCGCCATACGGCCTCGATCCGGCGGAGCTCGACCGGCTCGAGGAGGAGACCGGGATCGGGCTGGAACGGCGCCCCGAAACGCTCGACCCGGAAGCCGCGCTCGAACTCTCCCGCGCGCTGCGACGCCTGGGCTATCCACGAAACCAACAGGACGATCCGGAGGTGCGGCCGGAATGACCAGACCGATGACGGCAAATCGAGACAGCGTCTCGTCAGACGCCTCGCCCACCCGCCTTGCGGTCGGGAGCTGGGCACTCTACGACCTGGCGAACACGATGTTCTCCATGAACATCGTGTCGCTCTTCGCGTCGCTCTGGGTCGTGAACGTCATGGGCGGGACGGACGCGACGTGGGGCTTCACGATGAGCATCTCGTACGCCGTCATCTTCGTCGTCTCGCCGTTCCTCGGCGCGCTGACGGATCAGGCGCCGAAGCGGATGCCGTTCCTCGTCGCGTCGACAATCGTCTGCGTGGCCTTCACGGCGCTGATGGGTCGTGGCGGACTCGCGCTGTCGCTCGTCTTCTTCGCCATCGCCAACATCGCGTATCAGGCAGGGCTCCAGTTCTACGACGCGCTGCTTCCCGACGTAAGCCGCGAGGACAACCGGGGACGGATCGGTGGGCTCGGCGTGGGGCTCGGTTACGTCGGCTCGTTCGTCGGTGTAGCCGTTGCGACGCTGATTCTCGGGAGCGGGATCGACGACCTCTCCGTCGATCAGCAGCACGCGCGCTACACCACCGTCTTCCAGGTGACTGCGGCGCTCTTCCTGCTCTTCGCGCTGCCGTGCTTCCTGTTCGTGCGCGAGCGGAGGCGGCAGCGAACCTTCTCGGTCGCCTCGGTTGCAGCCGCCGCGCGCCAGGTGGCCTCGACCGTCCGGGCGAGTGGCCGCTATCCCGGGCTGCTCCGTTTCCTGATCGGTCGGGTCTTCTATACCGACTCCGTGAACACGGTCATCGTGTTCATGGGGCTGTACGTGACCGCCGAAGTCGGGTTCGACCAGGCCGCGGTCGGCCCAATCATGATGGTGGCGATCGCTTTCGCCGTGATCGGCGGCTTCGGCTGGGGCGCGGTCGTCGATAGGGTCGGGCCCAAACGAACTCTCGACTGGGTGCTCTTCCTGTGGATGGCCATCTTCGTGTGGACGGCCGTCGTGGGCATGTTCGACCTGCCACGGCTGGCGTTCCTCCCCGTGCCGCCGCTCGCCGGAATAGCGCTGGGCGGCACCTGGGCCGCCGACCGACCCTACATGCTCCGCCTCACTCCGCCGGCCAGGATCGGCGAGTTCTACGGCCTCTACGGGATGGTCGGGAGATTCTCGGCCATCACCGGCCCATTCGTATGGGGGTTCATCGTCGATATCCTCGGCTGGGGTAGACCCGCCGCCATCGCCACGCTCCTCGCCGGCGTCGTGATCGCGTACGTGATCCTCCGAAAGGTCTCGGACGAGCCGCGCGCCTGGCCCCCGGAGGAACGCCTCGATGCGCAGCGCGAGCCGGCGTGAGGCGCTCCTGAACTGCTGATACGTGCCGCCCCCGAAGGCTGCCCGGCGGTTCGCCGGGTAGCTGACGAGGAGGGCGGCGGGCGCTGGACGCAACCCTGGCCCGGTCGGGCATTGCCGGGATCGGCACCCCTTCGCGGCCCGCTCAGGGAACGCTGCATGATCCAGATCATCGCCGTCATCACGGCCATTGCCTGCATAGCTGTTACAGGCGCTGCCATTGCCGCGCTCCGCGGGCTCCGGGCGAGACTCGATGCGACGCAGGCCAGGCTCGCCGACCTCGAACAGCGCCACTCGCCGGACGATCTGGACGCCGCGCTGGCACACCTCACGAGCCACGACCTGCGCGCGCCGGTTGCCACGATCCTCGGTTACCAGGAGCTGCTGAACGAGGGCGCGCTCGGCGACATTCCCGATGACGCCAACGACGCGATCGCACGCATCGGGATCGCCGCCCGGCAGCTTCTCACGCTCCTGGACGGCTATTTCGCCGTGCAACACGCCGAAGCGCGGCGGCTCCCCGTCGTCGCCGGCGCAACGTCGCTCGCGCCCATCATTCAGGACGTGCTCCGCGGCAGCCAGACACTGGCCCGTGAATATGGCACGACGATCGACCTCTCGATGTGGGAGCGACTTCCGACACTGCACACCGACGCCGAACAGCTACGTCGTGCACTGGATCTCGCCTTCTCCGCATCCGTTCGCGCCTCGCCGAAAGCGGTGCTCGCCATCCGGGTCGAGGATGCCGGCGATTCGCGGGTGACGATCGCCGTTTCAGGCACGCGCATCCGGCTTCCGGATTCACGCGACCTGCACCCGGCCACTCCTGCGCCGGAGCGCCCATCCCGCAGCGTCGGCTCGGAACGGACCACCGTGGAATCGAACCTCCGACCCGAGGCGGACCGGATCGTTCGCGGTGAGCCGGCAGACCCGTCCACCGCCGAGCGGATCAAGCGGAGCAACGCACGTCTGTACCTCGCCGACCGCCTCCTCTCAGCGCTCGGTTGCGAGCTCGGACTCGAACTCGCTGCGGACGGCACGACGACCCTGGTCCTGTCCCTGCAATCCGTCCCGGAATCGCAGCCGAGCCCGCCCCGCGTCCCTCGTTGACGCCTTTCCCCGGCGCGGGTAGTTTCTTGTGAATGGTTTCACAAGGATGGAGGCGCCGCCGGGTGGCGTCGTGGACGGTCGGCCGGGGATCATGAAGAGGGTATCCGATTCAAGCGTGCAGCGGCTGTCGCTGTACATGCGGGTTCTGGCGGAACTCGAGGGTGGTGGCGCGGAAACGGTGTCGAGCGAGACCCTCGCACAGATGAGCGGGACGACGGCGGCGCAGGTGCGGAAGGACCTCTCTCAATTCGGAACGTTCGGGAAACGGGGTATCGGCTACAGGGTCGCCGATCTCCGGAACGAGCTGCGGACCATACTCGGACTCAGCCGAAGCTGGCGGGTAGCGCTGGTGGGCGCGGGGAAGATCGGGAAGGCGCTGCTCGGCTACAGCGGTTTCCGCAGGCAGGGTTTCGTGATCGAGTCGGTATTCGACTCGGATCCCCGGAAGATCGGCCGTCGCGTCGGCGGGATCGAGGTGCGGTCGATCGACGAGCTGGAGCAGCGGTTACGCGAAGACGGGACGGAGATCGTGATCGTGGCGGTGCCGGCCCGGGCCGCGCGGGAGGTCGTGGACCGGGTCGTCGCGGCGGGCGTCCGCGGAATCCTCAACTTCGCGCCGGTAAAGCTGCACGTGCCCCCCGGCGTCGTGCTCAAGAACGTGAACATGGTGGTCGAGTTGGAAGGCGTTTCGTACGCCCTGGCGCGAGCGGCCACGAATGGCGAATCGGGAGGAATGACGACGTGAGTGAAGTGTCCCGGCTGAGTGTGACCTCCGAGATCGGCGCGCTGGAAGACGTGCTGTGTCACACGCCGGGAGCGGAGCTCGAGGCGGTGACGCCTGCCACGCGCGAAGACTTCCTCTACGACGACATCATCGACCTGTCCGAGGCCCGCCGGGAGCACGACGTGTTCACCGCGGTCCTCTCGCGATTCTGCCGCGTCCATCAGGTCCGCCAGCTCCTGAACGAGATCCTCGACGAGGCGG
>DATMSC010000386.1:0-4391 GCA_035565595.1 Longimicrobiales bacterium
CAGCGAGATCCGCCGCCTCACCGGGTCGTATCGCCTCGCCGGGGAGCGGAACGAGCACCGCGTCCAGCAGCTCGATGGCGTCCAGCACCGAGGTCCCCCGGACCCCGTGCTCGACACGACCGGTGATCTCCCGAACGCACGCCCACCGGGGCGCGGCCACCCGCAACGCGACCCGCCGCATTCGCTAGCGCCTCCGACGACCGAAGTTTCGGCCACCACGCCGGCCAGCAGCCCGCGAACCCACCGAGTCCAGCGGCGTCCAGCCCGTCCCCGGCAATGCGGTACCACGACGAGGCATGCGGCTTCCCAACGGCCCCATCCCGCACCCGTCCATTAGCCCCAGCCCTGGCCCTGGCCCCAGCCCTATGACTTTCCTCACGTTTCCGTCGGCTCGGGCACCGCCGTGTCGCGCTCCCACCCCTCGTTCTGGAGGACGAGCGTCTCGATGGCGATGGCGTTCGCGTTCGCGTCGAGCTCGGGGAGCGCCTGGTACTCGGACACCCAGCAGCGGTAGACCTTGTAGGCCTTCGCCACGTTGCCCTGCTCGTTCAGCAGCTCGATGACGATGTCCTTGCGGAAATCCTTGAGGGAGATCGCGGCGTCGCCATCGGTGTTGTAGACCAGCTTGGCCCAGGCCTCGAACTCGGGATCGTGCGTGACGCCCCGCTCGAGCGTGATCGGCTCGAACTTCCACGCGCTGGGCGAGACCCGCGCGGTGCTCGGATCGCCGCCTTCCCGATGCGTGACCGGTTCCGTGGACTGCTTGAGCGCGCTGATCTTGCTCACACCCGCGACCGGCTTGCCGTCCCACTTGATGCGGAACTTGAAGTTCTTGTACGGATCGAACCTGTGTGTGTTGACCGTGAACTGTGCCATGTTTTGCGCTCCGTTGGTGCGACGTCGTTAGCCCGTCCTTCCGTTCCCAATCCCGAGCCCGAGCCCGGTCAACCTCTTCGGCATGAGCACCGCCCGAGGACTCTGGCAGCCGGCCCGGCCTTGCCTGGTTCCCGTCGGGTAATTGCCTTCCATTCCCGAGCCCGAGCCCGCGGGGAAGGGCGGCCGGGACCACTGGCCCCAGCCCTCACCTTAGCCCTGGCCCTGTGCCGTCTCAGACCTGGATCTGCCCGGCCATCTGCTGCAGGTACAGGACGACGAACTCTGCCGGCTTGAGCGGTGCGAATCCGACCCAGATGTTGACCACGCCGAGATTGCGATCCGCCTGCGTTGTGGTTTCGGCGTCGCACTTCACGAAGTAGGCATCGGACGGCTTCTGTCCCTGGAATGCGCCCTTGCGGAAGAGCCCGTGCATGAAGGCGCCGACATTGAGCCGGATCTGGGCCCAGAGCCCCTCGTCGTTGGGCTCGAAGACGACCCACTGGAGCCCGCGGTAGAGGCTCTCCTCGATCATCAGTGCGAGGCGGCGGATCGGGATGTACTTCCATTCGCTGGCGAAGTCGTCGTCACCGGCCATGGTGCGCGCGCCCCAGTTCACGATCCCGGTGGGGAAGACGCGTAGCGCGTTGACGGCCCTCGGGTTGATGATCCCGTTCTCCCGGTCGGAGAGCCGCCGCTCGAGGCCGACGACGCCGCGCAGGTCGGCCTCTGTACCGGCGGGCGCCTTCCACACGCCGCGGGTGCCGTCGATCCTGGCCATGAGCCCGGCAATGGCGCCGGTTGGCCCCACGTTCACGTCCCGCCCGTTCTCGCGGATGGTGATGCGCGGGTAGAAGATCGCCGAGTGGTCGGCGACGAGCCCCGCCCGCAGCGCAGCCACGCCGGTGCTCGCCTGCTGCGCGTCAGTCCACGCCGTCGGTGGATCCATGAGGAGGAACGCGCGCTGTTCCTGGCAGAACACGCTGAGCGGGCCCCAGACGTCGGTCATGGCCACGGCCGGCTCGGCGTCGGGGGGCAGGACCATGAGGTTGAAGAGGTCGACCTCCCGGCGGATGATCGGGAGCGCGGCCTCGTAGTCCGCGGCGGTGGGAGCGGTCCCGTCGCTGGCGACTGCGGGCGCCGGGTCCTGCAGCCCGGCGGTGCCCGACACGCCTACGGAATAGAGGCGCACGTTGCGCGTGACGAGGTTCGCCACAGCGCCGAGGTCGTCCGCGTTGGGGAGCGTGCCGAAGGAGCCGATCCAGTTGTCGTCGCCGGACGCGGGGAGAAAGGCGAGTCGGTTCCCCCAAACCTCGGCGGTCCAGAAGAAGGTCCGGTTGTGCTCGACGCGATAGGCGTTCACCGCATCCCGGATCCGGGCCAGCTTCTCCCGCACGCCATCGTTGTTGTCCGTGCGCGACGCCGGCAGGTTGTCGCGGTAGAAGGGTTCACCGCCCGCCGTCGTCGCGAGATCGACCGGGATGTCGACCGGAGCGAAAGAGCCGTCGGCCTGCTGCTCGTCGAGCCGTATGGCGGTGACGCTGTCCTGCTGGCGGGAGGCCAGCACCTGCCACGCGCCGTCGCGCGACATGCGCAGCGTGATCCCGGTGGGTGCGGGTCGGCGTCCCGCGTGCGCGCCGACTTCCAGCCCGCCCTGCTCCGTGCCCAGCATGAGCGGCACGGCCAGGTCCTCCATCGGCGCCGGCCGGATGAAGATGTCGCCGCTGGCCATGGAGGATATGCGCAGGACGGACGTCTCTTCGCCGGCTGCGACGGCGGGCGGGCCGGCCAGGAGCTGGACGTCGACCTGCACGCCCGGGTGACCCGCGGCCGCCAGCGCATCTTCGATCGCATCGCGGATCTCGTCGGCTATGGCTGCGCGCGCGTTGGCGACGCTGGAGTCGTCCAGGCTGGAGACGTCGATCGAGCCTAGATCGACGCGGATGTACGGGAGTCCATCGACGCTGATCTCGAACTGGTTGCCCGCCGCTGCCGCGTTCGTGCCGAAGATCTGCGTCCACGCAGAGATGACGCCGCCGCCGTTGCCCGGGTGCGAGACGGGACGCCCCGACTGCGAATAGCCGTTCGTCGCCGCGGGTGCGCCGGCCGCGACTGCCGCGTTCACCAGCGCGGACTGCTGCGTCAGGATGTCCGGCGCGAAGAGCGGCGAGTTCGGGTCCATGGAGAGATTCTTCCACTCCTCCACGTCCACCGCCTGTCGCCGACCGGCCGCGTCGGTCTCCCAGCGGAAGAGCCGGATGTTGAAGGTCGCCTCGGGACGCGGACCCGCGTACGTCACCGCGGCGCGGATCGTCTCGCCGAGGGCGCCGGCCTGCTTCGCCGTGAGCTCGAGCGCGGGATCGTCGGCTTCGGTCCGGAGCGTCACGCTCGCGAAGGTCGCGCCGTTCGCGATCCGCATGACGTACGCGTCCGTCCCGCCGTTCAGGAAGAAGAGGCGGACGTAGCGTGCCATGTCGCCGACCGCGTTGCTGTCGGAGAACTCGCGTACGAAGTCGCTGTAGCTGGTGCAGCGGACAGGGAAGTTCAGTCGGCCCTTGCCGGTCCGGCCGATGAACAGCGCCGTGGATGTGCCCACTGTGGCGATCGTCCGGACCCCGCTCGGGACCTCCTGAACGTATACGCCTGGGTACGTTGGAGTTACGGCCATCTGCGCCTCCGCGTTGGTTGAAGGAGGGTCACGAGGTCGACGAAGCCGGAGACCGGTGCGGGTCCTCACCCGGGAAACCCTGGATCGCTTCGAGCAGACCCTGCGGTGAGACGTCGTGCATAACGATGCGGCGGGGGACGAGCGCATCGTGGCACGCCAGTCGCCCATCCCCGGAAATCGTCACCACCCTGACGCGCGGTTGAGCGTACAGGAGCGCCTGCGTGGCCTCCGGGTCGCCACAGTTCCCGCCCACCACAACGACATCAGCGCCGGCTCGCGCCACGGCCACGGCGAGGTCGGTCCCCGCTGCAGGGTCCTCGATGACTTCGAGCCCCGGCTCGTGTTCGGCCACCGCGCGCAAGATCTCGGTCAGCATCCTGGGCAGGTCGGCGATCAGAATTCGGACTCGTGGCAAACGGACTCCGCTGAGTCTGATGGTGATCGAGATGCAGCATGCGGCCCCGCCAGCCGACAGCCAATGAATCACCGGATCGGGCCCGGGATCACCCTGGCCCGGTCGTTGGGTTCAATTCGGACATGAATCCTTGGATTCAGCCGACATGAATCCATGTCCGGTGCGATCGGGGCAGGACATGGCTGATTTTTGGGGGGGACAGCTTGCATAGGCGGGCCGACGCGACGGCCGGGTAGAGTGTTGCGCGGTGGCGCCCGCGATGGCAGGGGTGCGGCCGCCCGCGGGAGGCACGGCCGGAGACGTATCGTCCCGGCGATGCCGTCCGGGTGCGGCGCCGCCACGCACCCCGGCAACCATGGCGGGTGGGTGCCGACCGTGGGCGGGTGTGCCGCCGGAGGTCGCGTTGTTGCGGGAGCGTCGAGGGGATCAGCGGCG
>DATMSC010000387.1:0-4305 GCA_035565595.1 Longimicrobiales bacterium
CGCCGGACTGCCCACAGTGGGCATCCGGGTACCGTCCCACCCGGTCGCGCTCGCGCTGCTGCGCACGGCCGGCGTCCCCATCGCGGCGCCCAGCGCCAACCGCTTCACCGAGATATCGCCGACCACAGCCGGGCACGTCGTCAAGTCTCTTGGTGACGCAGTAGACATCGTCCTCGACGGCGGGTCTACTTCCGTGGGGCTCGAGTCGACGGTGCTCGACGTCACTCGGGACCCGCCTCGCATCCTGCGCCCGGGCGGCGTGGGTGTCGAGGCGATTGCGGCTGTGACCGGCTGGGTCGATCGTGCGCCGCTGACGGAGGGGGACGGCGACGCGGCAAGGCCCTCGCCGGGAATGATCGGGCGGCATTACGCACCGCGCGCGCGGGTGGTCCTCTTCGAGCCCGCCCTGCGCGATCGGACGGTAGCGGAGCTGCGCCGCGCTGTCGACTCCGGGGCCCGGGTCGGCGCGCTGCTCCGCGAGAGCGTCGACGTACCCGGGGTGCGCGCGATCGTCATGCCCTCCGAACCGCACGCATACGCGGCGCGTCTCTACGCCGCGCTCCACGAGCTGGAGGACGAACGCTGCGACGCGATCTTCATCGAGGATGTCCCGGGCGACGATACCTGGCTCGCGATCCGGGACCGCCTGTCCCGGGCCGCGGTAGCGCCCGGCAGCACGCTCCCGTTCTGACGTTCCGCCTCCACAGATTGGCACATTGGTTGCCCCTCCTCTCCCTCGCTGCGTGGGTGGACCGCGCCCGAGCGGTACGCCGGCGGTCAGGGAAGGTGAGCGGGATGGCGCAGACGACAGTACTCATCGTCGACGACACGGAGGACGTGCGCACCATTCACGGTATCCTCCTGAAGCGGCTCGGGTACCGCGTACTGGAAGCGCACAACGGCTCCGAAGCGGTGCGCCTCGCCAGCGAGCGTCATCCAGACGCCATCCTCATGGATCTCGGCCTGCCCGTACTCGATGGGTGGGGTGCGATCGAGGCGCTCCGCGCCGATCCGGACACCGCGGGCATCCCGGTAATCGTCGTGTCTTCAGACGACGACCCGTCCTCGCGCGAGCGCGCCAGCGCCGCCGGTTGCGATTTCCTCTCGAAGCCCTGCCGTGAAAACGAGCTGGCAGCCAGCGTGGCCCACGCCGTCGGCGAGCGCCCCCCGTCGGTCCGCCCCCCCGGTCCGTAGCCGCGGCACCCGCTACCCTGCCGCGCGAAGCCGCCGGATTTCCTCCGTCAGGCGAGGCACGATCTCGAAGGCGTCGCCGACGATTCCGTAGTCCGCAACCCTGAATATCGGTGCATCGGGGTCTTTGTTGATCGCGACGATGGTCGCCGACGTCCGCATCCCGGCCAGGTGCTGCATCGCGCCGCTGATCCCTACCGCGATGTAGAGTCTTGGCGCGACGGTCCGTCCGGTCTGGCCAACCTGTTCGGAGTGGGGCCTCCACCCGGCATCCACGACCGCGCGGGAGGCGCCGAGCGAGCAGTGCGGGCCGATGGCGGCGCACAGCTCCTCGAGCAAGTGCCAGTTCTCGGGACCGCGCATGCCTCGACCACCGCTGACCACCACCGCAGCTTCGCTGACATCCAGCGCCGTGGATGTCGACGCACGTACCTCGAGCAGCTTGGCGTGGGGGCCTGCCTGGGGGAGATCGACGACCCGCTCAACACGCCCGGCCGCCGGCCGCTCCTGAGGGCCGAAGACGTTTGGCCTGAGTGAAATGATCCGGGGTGATAAGTCGATGGCGATGGTCGCGAACGCGCGGCCGCCATAGACCGGCCGCGTGATCCGGAGCTCACCGTCTGCGATCTCGACGGCGGTCGCGTCCCCGGCGAGCGGGATTTCGAGCTTCGCAGCGATTCGCGGCGCCAGGTCCGAGCCGAAGGCGGTGGCGGAAAGGACTACGACGTCGTGGGCGTTTTCGGCGATCACCACGCGGGCCAGGCTGGCAAGCCGCTCGACCGGCAAAGTGGCGAGCGACTCGTGCTCGGCCACGAATATGGTGTCGGCGCCGTACCGCGCGAGATCGGCAGCGTGCTCGGCCACTCCAGCCCCACCGGCGAGCAGGGCGTCTGCTTCCCCGCCACCAGCGTCGGCGATGGTCCGCGCGACCGTCATCGCTTCCAGCGACGATGCTCGCAGCCCGCCATCGCGCGTCTCCGCCACAGCCAACACCTTCATTCGGCGACCTCCTCGCGTTCACGCGTCGAGTCCAATGACAGTCAGAACACGCCGGTTTCCCGCCTGAGCCGCTGGACGAGCTCGGGGATGGCATCGGCGCCGCCTTCCAGGATCGTTGCCGGCGGCCGTTCCGGCGGCGGGTCGAGCGAGAGCAGCCGGACCCGGGGCGCTTCGGCCGGAGCATCCACCTCCTCGACCGGCTTGCGCTTGGCGAGCATGATCCCGCGGAGTGAAGGGTAACGCGGCTCGTATTCGCCCTTGGTGATCGTGAGGACGCACGGGAGCGAAGCCTCGAAGGTGGCCGTGCCGCCGTCCAGCTCCCGATCCGCGCGCACGGAACCTTCCGCCAGCCGGAAAGACGAAACGGCGGTCACGCACGGCAGCTCGAGCAGCTCCGCTACCATCGGTCCCACCTGCTGCTGCCCCTGGTCGGCCGACTTGACCCCGAAGAGAAGCAGGTCGGGGGACTCGTTGCGCACGACGGCGGCGATCGACCTGGCGACGGCAAATCCGTCGTCGGAGCTCGCGCCGCGTACGAGGATCGCCCGATCGGCCCCCATCGCGAGCGCCGTGCGGAGCTGCTCCGCCACCGAGTCATCGCCCAGGCTTAGGGCCACGACCTCAGTGTCCGGCGAGGAGTCCTTCAGCCGGAGAGCGCCCTCCAGCGCGAACTCGTCATATGGGCTCAGCACGTATTTGAGGCCCGCGGCATCGATCCCGGCGGGTCCTCGCACACGGATACGGGCCTCGGTGTCGGGTACGCGTTTGACGCACACGACGATCTTCACTGGGGAAGCTCCTTCGCTGCGAGCAGGTGGATGGATCGCGCCGACCTGACGGACCGGCGCCGCCGTGTGTCGCCCGGCGGCGCGCGGCGGTCGGCGAGTCAGCCTTGCGGCTGGAGCGTACGGATCAGGTCCCGGGCCCGGGCGAGGAGCTGCTCCGTCTGCGGCTCCAGCTCGACCATTCGCTGCAGCACTTCGTTCTGGTATGTGGCTACGGCCGAGGCGACGTCTTCGTTCTCGAACGCCGCCTGCTGTGCGCGGTTCAACTTCTCCCGGAGGCTATGCGCTTCGCCGGCCAGCTCCTGGAGTCGTGATTGGTCGTTCTGCTGCTCGGCGGATGCCACTTCAGCCGGCATGGCCTGGAGTCTGGCGATATTGGCCGGTGTCGAAGGGTCGACAGCCGTCATGGCGGCGATCACCCGCTCCTCCAGCTCACGATGACGCTGCTGGAGCACAGGGGTTTCCGTCACCGCACGCCGCTCGATAGCCGCGAGCTGCTCCTGGATCCGCTGCAGCTCCGCGACCACCGCGCCATCGGCAGAGGTCGCCTGCGCCGAAACGACGGGCGAGTACCCGAGCACGGCCGCGGTCGCGGCGCACGACAGTGCAAAAGCCCTGAGGGATCGGCGTATGTTCATGGTCCACTCCCAGCTACGTGCATACGGAACCCTCACTTCTCCGGGATCAACCGTATGCAAGAGTGGCTCCACATCCCCTTCCGGGCGTGCGCAAAACGCCGCGACGGACAATCACTGGTGCGGGATGGGCGTTCTCCCGTAGACGGCGTCGATCACCTCGGCAACGGTCACGCTCGACTCGATCGCGGGATCGTATTGCCGGCTGCGTCCAAGCCGGTGAACCCATTCGACGATGCGGCGGTCCATCCACTCCCGCGACTCGCTACCGTGGTGTACCGAATGCCGCCCTTCGTGACGGAACACCTCGAAGTCGTAGAAGCTGCCGTTCACGTTGCGGAGCTCTCCGCCGCCCCGCGAGCCGAACGCGGTCGTTCGAATCAGGCAATCGGAACCAGCGTGCGCGTTCCAGCTCACCGCGATGTGCACACCGGTTCCTCCGGACAGGCGCAGGTCAGCCACGGCAAAATCTTCAATGTCGGCGGGCGCCACGTCCCCTTGCATACGCCAGGTGCGGCCGCTCACGTCCTCGATGGGTGGGAACCCGAGGATCCACAACACCAGGTCGATCTGGTGGATTCCCAGGTCGAGCAGCGCGCCGCCGCCGTGCTCCGGATCGAAGCACCACGACTTGTCCGGACCGTACGCGTTGTGGAACACCGATTCGACGTATCGCACGTCACCGAGAGAACCTT
>DATMSC010000388.1:0-5995 GCA_035565595.1 Longimicrobiales bacterium
ACCGCCGCGCCGAGACGAACCACCCGCCCCGGTCCGACGCGAAGGGGAGCCCGCCATGGAGGCTGAGCCGCGAGGCGAGGATCGAGACGCCAGCCTCGCCGCCGAACGGCGTGCCCAGGAAATCCTTCGTCTCCACGTTCAAGACCGACGAGACCCGGCCGCCATACTCCGCGCCGAAGCCGCCGGCCAGGAGCTCGGCGCCGCCGAGGACATCGGAGTTGAAGACGCTGAAGAGACCACCCAGGTGGAAAGGGTTGAAGACCGGGAACCCATCGAGGAGGATCAGGTTCTGATCGGCCGAGCCGCCCCGTACGTTGAACGCGCTCGAGAAGTCCGACGTCGAAATGACGCCGGGGAGGACCTCGATCGCACGCAGGACATCGGCCTCCGCGAGCCCCGGCAGCCGCTTCAACTCCTGCGACGTGACGACCCGAGAAGTGATCCCCGCATCGGCCTCGAACCGCGACCGCTCACGCCCACCACGCCGCTCCCCGCTGACGACCAGCGAATCGATCAGGAGAATCGCCCCCCGCAACGTGACGTCCAACCGCCGCACCTCGCCCGGCGCGAGCCGGAGCTCGGTCGCGAAGGTCTCGTACCCGATACGCTGGACCTGGAGACGGTAGGCGCCCGGGGCGACGTCGTCTAGACGATAACTCCCGGTTTCGGAGGCCACCGCCGAGCGGCGCGCCAGGCCTGCGCCGACGGGGATCAACTCGACCAGCGCCCCCGATACCGCCGCACCCGCCGTATCGGTGACGCGTCCATGGACCACCGCCCCCTGCCGCCCCCACGCCTCCGCCGGGAGGGAGATCAGCAGCGAGCACAAAAAAAACGCGAGCACCCGCCACGACACGACCGTGCGAGGGTCCCGCATATATATCCGAATCAATTTGCCAACCCAACCCAATGACGATAGTCGCTCGGCCGGGATCGAACCCGCCTGCACCGGAGCGCCTGCCCAGTGGGTTCAGGGCGGCTCCGTTTCGAGTGCTAATCATTCAAGTTAAGTCGGATGAGCAGGGGTTCGCAACTCGGGGTGAGGTGGAGCGTTGGATCGTGGTCGTCAGAGCACGACGAGGGTGTGGTATGCTCTCATAGCAAATACGGTTGTTTCGTGCCCATAGCGTGGGTGCGGGATTCGGGGATCAGGGACCAGGGGCCAGGGATCATACCGAATCCGCTTGTTTCGTGTCCGTAGCGTAGGTGCGGGATTCGGCATTCGGGGAGGCGCTGTGCCGGAACGATATCTGAATCGCCGAACTTGGTATCAAATTCTACAACGGTTCGAGTGGCCCCTCCCCCGCCCCTGTGCGCGCCAGCGCCGCGGCGATCTCGTCCAACTCTTCCCGTGTCAGCTCGAGGCTCGCCGCCGCGATCCACCCATCGACCTGCTCGGGCGAGCGCGCCCCGACGATCGCGCCCGTGACCCCGGGCCAGGCGAGGGTCCAGGCCGCGGCGACCGCGGCGACGGTGGTGCCGCGCGCCTCGGCGATCGGTCGGAGCGCGTCGCGGAGGGAGAGGTTCTTCTCGATCGCGGGAGACTGGAAGCGCCGTGCCTTCCGCCGCCAGTCGTCCTCTGGAAGCTGCCGCACCCGCTCGAGGGTCCACTTCTCGGTGAGGAGCCCGGATTCCAACGGACTGTAGGCAAGGATCCCCGTTCCGTGTCGCGCACACCAGGGGATCTCGGCCTCCGCGATTCCGCGCCGGAGCAGCGAGAAGGGCGACTGGAGCGAGTCGACGTGGCGGATCGGTTCGCACCGCTCGAGGAGGTCGACGGAGAAGTTCGAGACCCCCGCCCACCGCACCTTCCCCTCCTCCACCAGCCGCGCCATCTCGCCCCACGAGTCCTCGATCGCGGTCCCGGTCTCATCCGGCCAGTGGAACTGGTAGAGATCGATGCGCTCGACTCCGAGCCGTCTGAGCGACGCCTCGCACTCTCGCCGGATCGACGCCGGCTCGAGGGTGCGCACCGCCTCGGCCGTCGGGTTCGCCTCGTCCCAGACCATCCCACACTTCGTGAAGACGTAGGGGCGCTCGTCCGGCGAGAGCTGCCGGAGGAACCGACCGATCACCTCCTCCGAGTGACCGAGCCCGTAGACCGCCGCGGTGTCGATCCAGTTTATCCCCAGCTCGACCGCGTGGCGGAGTGCGGCCAGCGATGCGGCGTCGTCCTGGGGGCCCCAGCCGTAGGCGTAACCACCACCACCGATCGCCCAGGCGCCGAAACCTACACGGGTGATCTCGGGGCCGGAGTCGCCGAGTCTGCGCTTCGGGAGGGTGCCGGGTATGGTAGCCATACGCGCCTCGCTCGCTGGGGGTGGGTCGGTGGTCGCGGTAGCGGCGAAAGGCGAGCGCCATGCAAGGATGGCACCGGGAGGGGCACCGCGCGCCCCCCCCTTGCGCCTCATCGCCGTATTTCTACAAGTTGCGCCCGATCCGCCGATTCCATCAGTAGCCCAATCGATTCGACACTGAGATGCTGACGATCCGCGTCGTCGAGTGCGTCATAGAGGGAGCCGGTCGCCTCCTCGTCTGCCTACGCCCCGCTCATAAACGCCACGGCGGACTCTGGGAGTTCCCGGGTGGGAAGGTCGAGCCGGGGGCGGTTCATCCTGCGACTCGTCCACGTATATACCATCTCCTTCAGCATCTTTGAAGCAGTAACGCCATTCAGACTCATTCGCTCCCTGTCTCTCTTTGCGACTGCACCGGTTAATGAGCTGTAGACTGCAACGATTCCTGGAGCTCTTCCCATGTCCGGAATGCTGAAATAGTGTCGCCATCTACGATACCTGCATGAAGTGCGATTTTGACACCACGGCCAGATTCATGAAGGATTGCTTGGAACAGCTTGCTAGCCGAGTTCGGAAACTCGGAAAGAGTAAATCTCTGAGTTTCCCCAGGCTCGAGTATCGTATCGTATCGGCCATAAAGGACTCGGGATGGCTCTTCCGGGTGACTTATCCTCACCTCTGGATTCTCAATGACTCGATTGCTGACATTCGTGAGAGAAAACGTAATTTCTACGAGTCGGAAGAATTCCCCTTCCTCGTACCCCCAGATAAAGCGGCCCTCAATGAGCCCCTCAAGCTTTCGATATGCATCGGCATTCGCTTGTTTCACACGAAAATACTCGACCGCTTCAACCGTCTCAGCCAGTGTCACCGGATCACCGACTGCGACTACGCGCCAGCCGCTGTTGAGTTTATGCAGGGAAACCCTGTAGATCAGTACCGTGTCCAACGCTGTGTACCGCAGCCGCAGTGACACTCTAGAGAGGTTGCCATCTCGCACATCCTCCCTGATGTCAACAACTTCTGCCTCATGAAGCCTTGCTCGGAGTATAAGCTCATCGATAGGAATATCCAGATCGTGTTCATAGCTATAGAATGGTTCATAGAGCAAACCGTGCCTCACAACATATTGAAGCCCGGACTCTAGACGCGCTGCCATGACCTTTCGCGCTGTTTCGAAGTCAGTTCCGCCCAGAATGTCATCATGACTAGATATCGCAGCATACCGCATCAGCATTGCATCCGCCAGAGATTCAGCAACAGAGCTGATATCAAAGTAGATATCGACAGTATCTAAATCTCGAGTGCTGAGTGCCTCTGCAGCTTTTTTCAGCCCATTGGGCGCTGAGTTCATACGATACCAATGGCTCCAAGCTATCACACTGAAGAGTACGCCAACGCCTATGCCAATCAGTATCGACTTTCTCATTCCATTATCCCGTCAATTTCTGTCGAGTGATTCCTCGGCCTCGAGCCACCCAAAGAACGGCCTGGACATCAGTGTCCTGTGACCGCGAAAAAGTAAGCCAGGGCTCTGACAAACGCACGTTGAATGATCGGTGATGATACCCTCGCTCAGTTGCGCCCCAGTTCAACAACTCCGATATTCCAGCTAATTTTAGGGTACGGACGCTCGCGCCCGCACGCGCGAACGGAAAGTGCCACAACCATCTACGCCCCACTACCTCCATGCAATCAGCCTCTCTCCGCGGGCGAATCCCGGTCGCGGTCCTCTGGATCGCCGTCGCCAACGCCCTCATAGTCTGGTGGCTCACGGGCGATATCGAGATGGGCTGGATCCTCGCCCTGATCATTGTCTCCGTGGCGAGCGCCGTGATCGGGCTGCTCGGCGCGGTCATCCTCGGCGGTCGGCCGCTTGCCTCACTCGAGTACGCGTTCGTCCCCCTCGTCCTCTCCCTCACCCTCGGCCTCCTCCTCCTCGTCGTCGCGATCCGGGTGGCGCCCCACCTCACCCGCACCCTCGATCCGCCCCCCGCACTACGTACCGCCGCCGACTCCCTCGCCGCCGACCGCGCCGGGCTCCGAGCCGAGGCGCGACGGATCACGGGGCTACCGGTCGAGATCGGCGAACCCAGCGTCGCCCTGACCCCCGGCCGCCTCTTCAAGGAGGGGTTCCGGCTGGGCCTGACCCGGGTCGAACCCTCGGCCACTATCTCCTTCACCTTCACCGCCGGCCCGGCCCGGCGCATGGTATTCGACGTGATCCGTGAAGACGACGTCTGGCGCGCCCGCCCCCGCGACCCGGAGCCCTTCGCGGCGCCCCGCGAGATCACATTGACACGCGCCTACCTGGAACGACGCTTCCCCGGCTTCGAGACGGTCTTCGACGACGGGTGGCCAACCTACGCGAGAGGCGACACCGCCCTCGTCCTCCTCAGGCGAGCCACCAGGAGAAGTGACATGACGGCGGCCAGGGGGATCGCCGACCGGAGGGTCCGCTCCACCGCCGACGGCACGCTCGCCACCACCGCGACGGGAGCAGCACCCGACGATTGGCGCTGGCAATTCGTCGTCTTCAGGATAGGTGCGGGGAAAGAACTGCTCGAGGAGGTGCGCCGCTACTCGAGCGACGAGATCGTGAGACACTTCGACCGTGCCGCGGCCGCCGCGGGGCTCGGCAGCCTCCGCTCGGTCCGTTTCGTGCGCCCGCCCAATCGACTGCACGACCCGAGCTTCGGCTTCTTCGGCGAGCTCGAGGGTGGCCCCAGACGGATGGCATGGTTCAATGCGGTCCGCGTCGGCGGCGAGGTGGAGTTCGGCGTCGCGACGAGATAGTCGGACGGGAGGCCTCTTACCGCGCGTTCTTCATCGCCTTGGCCTGCTTCAGCGTCGGGTCCTGGCTCAACCGCTCGTACTCCGCCGACCCCCGCGGATAGATCGCCACCCGCGAATCGGCGTCGTGGTAGATCCCCCAACCGTATCTCTTGGCCAGGGGCGATGAACGCAGGCAGGCATGACCCTTCGAAAAGAACTCGGCGCGCAGGGCTCCGGAGTCGCTCGGGTCGAGGCCGCTCCGCGCCAGGTGGACGAGGAAGACTACGTCGTCCGAGGTGAAGCGATAGGGGTTGTTGCGGATGATCTCGTATTGCAACCACGCGATCGTGGGCGGCTCCTTCTCGGGGGGCGCGCAACCCGTCTCGACGGGGCAATCATCGGCGCAGGCGATGAAGGTATTCGTGTAGTTGGTCGTGTGCATGGGATCGTCTCCTGACCAGGTGCAACGGCGCACCGCCACATTCATCGCGTCTGAAAGAAGGCCGGAGCCGAGCGAAATCCCCCAGCCCCGGCCGTTCCACCCCTACATCCCCAGTGTCGACGGGTCGTAGGTCATCGGCGCGCCCGGGCCGAGAGGGATCCCGAGGAAGTACCAGAGTGCGAACATCACCCCCCACGCGATCAAGAAGGCCACCGAATACGGCAGCATCGTCGAGATCAGCGTCCCGATCCCGGCCTTCCTGTCGTACTTCTGCGCGAAGGCGATCACGACCGGGAAGTACGGCAGCAACGGCGTGATGATGTTCGTCACCGAGTCGCCAACGCGGTAGGCGGCCTGCGTGAGCTCGGGAGAGTACCCCATCAGCATCAGCATCGGCACGAAGACCGGTGCCATGACCGCCCACTTCGCCGAGGCGCTCCCGATGAAGAGGTTGATGAAGGCGGAGACGAGGATGAAGCCG
>DATMSC010000389.1:0-2536 GCA_035565595.1 Longimicrobiales bacterium
TCTTCCAGGCCTCGACTCTCACCGAAGACGGTGTAGCATCCGAAGCCCCCGATTTCCACCGATCCGGCGCTCTGAGCCGCCGCCGGCGTCGTCGCCATCATCGCCGCGAGCCCCGCCACCGCAGCGCCACGGAGCCACATAACGCCTCCTTGCAAGCTGTTGACTAGGTGCCACATAACAGGCGACAACATATAGTGCACCCTCGGAGGCTGTCAACGTACAAAAAAACGGGCACTTCCTGACCAACGACAACCTGCGTAATCGAGCGGACCCGCAGGCGTGCTGGGAGGTATCAACAGGGATGTCCGACGACGGGGATGATCGGAGACCGGGAGCGGAGCAGGTATGTACCCGACGCTGATAGAGATCGGGAATTTCACGATTACGACGTTCGGCGTAATGATGTTCCTGGCGTTCCTGAGCGCCGCCTGGGCGACGGCGCCGCAGTACGAGCGCCGGGGGCTCAGCCGGGAGCTGGCGTGGGACCTGCTCGCGTGGGTCGCGATCGGCGGCATCGTCGGGGCCAAGGTGTACTATCTGGCGCTACACTGGCAGGACCTGGCTGCGAATCCGCTGCGTGAGCTGACCAGCCGCGGCGGGCTGGTCTGGTACGGCGGACTGATCGGCGGCGTACTCGCGTACTACTGGCAGATCCGGCGTCGCAACTTGCCAGTCGGCGACATGTTCGACTCCGTGGCGCCGGGGCTCATGCTGGCCTACGCCGTTGGCAGGATCGGCTGTTTTCTCGTCGGTGACGACTACGGCCTCCCTACCGATAGCTGGGTGGGAATCGCGTTCCCGCAGGGCGCGCCACCGAGCACGGCCGGGTACCTGCGATCGGTGGGAGCGGACATCCCGGCGTCGATCCCCGATGCAACCATCATGAGCGTCCACCCCACACAGCTCTACGAGGTCGCGGCCGGGCTCACTCTCTTCGCGTTCCTCTGGTGGATGTCGAAGCGGGGGCTGCGCAGCGGGCAGCTCTTCGGCCTGTATCTCGGGTTGTACGGCGTCGAACGATTTCTCATCGAAATCGTGCGGGCGAAGGGCGACCGGCTCCTGCTGGGCCTTTCGACTTCCCAGATGCTGAGCGTGCTTCTCCTGGGCCTGGCGGTCTTCATCTGGCAGCGCGCCGGCGCGACCGCGCGGCCGGCAGCCGCCGCGGTCGCGCGCGCCGCCGGTCCCGCGCCCAACCGGCGGGCGAACCGGTCATCCCGCTGAACTGCGGCTCCAGCGCCCCTTACCGGAGTCGAATCCGGCGAGTGCTCTCCGCGACGTCGCCTGAGACAAGGTCTCTCACGGTCAGCCGCACCGTGTAGAGTCCGCGGTCGAGATCGTGGAGTGCCAGATTCACGGCGATGATCGCGGGATCGTCGCCGGGGGCTTCCGCCGTCCATCTCACTCCGGTCTCCGTATCGCCACCAAGTCCGAGGAGATTTCCGAACCACCGGATCACGGGTATTCCGCGCCGATCCGGCTCCAGCGCCAGCTCGACGGAATACCGCGCGAGTCCATTCGCTGATGCGTGTAACGAATGCGCCTCGGCGTAGATGCCGATGCTCGCGCCGACCGGGAGGTCAAGGCGAGGTCTGGGCACGATGGCAGGATCGGTTCGACTTTCGGGTGTGCGGTCCTCGGGCAAGGGGCGAGTGACGAGAATGTCTGATAGGGTCAACTGCCCCGGCGTTGGCGCCGGCAATGTGACGGGGTAGCGGGCGCGCGCGCCCTGTCCCGCGGCGGCGTCGAGCGCCTCGATGCTGTACACGTAGTCTCCAGGCGGCATCGTCGCCCAGAGCGTCATGACGATTGAATCACCGGCGGCGACAGCCGTGTCCCGGAGCGCCCGGTACGCGACTTCGTGGCTCTCGTCGAACAGCATGAATAGACCGGTGGCGATCTCCGCACGCTCGGCCGCGGTGTCCGCGCGCACCCATCCGTCGACCCGTACGAGAATCGAATCGCCGAACGGGAACCTCGTCACCTGATGCGGCAAGTCGACGAGCGTGAACGCCCGTGGTGTATGGCCGCTCCTGGCCGCGGGCTCATCGAGGTGCCACGGTTCGCCCGGGTCGGGCCGCTGCGGCAGGCCGCGGGAGCGGAGCTCCGCGGGCACGTACCAGAGCTGGTCCGGCGAGTAGCGCTCGAGCATATGGATTTCGGAATCCCAGACGAAAGCTGCGGGGATGCGCTCCCGGCTGACCGGCACGCCATACCGGAGCGTCAGCTCCCTCAGATCGGAACCCCACGACACCGTTCCGTTGACTCTCGGCGAGCGGGAGAGGAGTTCGATCCAGACGTGGCGGGCCATGTGGTCGGTCCACGCCTCGTTGCCCGGGGTGAGCAGGAGTGGATCGGCGATGCGCCAGACGGCGGCTTCGTATTCTACGCGCTCGGACGCTTCCATGCGGCGGTAGACGCTGCGTTCACCGCCCGCGAGGAGCAGCTCGATCGATTCGTATTCGGCGCGCTCTTCCGGAGTCAGCGCTTCCAGTGCGCGGACGAAGTGTTCTTCCGCCGCATCGTCTTCGCCAGTCGC
>DATMSC010000390.1:0-4163 GCA_035565595.1 Longimicrobiales bacterium
AGCCGGGACAACGTCTCCAGCTCGCTCCCGAGGAACCGCCGCCAGACCGGTGACCCCAGCAGCTCCCGCGAGGAATCCACCCCGGCCAGCGCCGCCACCAGGCAGCACTCGCCGGCCGCGTTCACGAACCGCGCCTGCGGATGCCGCTGCACCAACCCGGCCTCGTACTTCGCCACGTAATTCTCGAGCCAGGCGTCCGGCATCGCCGCTACCAGCTCATCGACTCTCTCGACCATTGTCCCGTCCTGCCCGCCGCCGACCGCCTCGCCCCTCGGGGGCAGCCAGCGAATGAGACTCAATTTCAACTACACGTTACCATAGCCCGATGGGATGGCTGGCGCAAGGTGGGATGGTGGCGGTACGTTTCTGGCCGTGCGTGCTGTGTTGGGCAACTGATCGAGCCGGAGGAGAGACATGGCGGAGAATGGCGCGAAACAGGCGCTGGTGAACGGGCTGAACGAAGATCTCGCCAACGAGTACTCGGCGATCATTTCGTACCTGCTGTACTCTCGTCTGGTATCCGGGCCGCTGCGCCCGGAGCTCTCCAGCTTCCTGGAGGGCGAAATCGCTGAGGAGCTGGAGCACGCGAAATTCCTGGCGCACAAGATCGTGGCACTCGGCGGCGAGCCGACTACGCAGCCGGCCTCGATCCCGCTTTCGCAAGACAACCGTGAAATGCTCCAGCTCGCGCTCCAGGCGGAAAAGGACACGATCGAGCGGTACACGCAGCGCATCAAGCAGGCGGAAGCCGCGGGTGAGCTCGGGCTGAAGGTGGATCTCGAATCGATCGTGGCCGAGGAAACCAAGCACAAGGAAGACCTCGAGCGGATCCTCTTCGGCTGGACCGGCGACTGACGTTCCGCCGGGCGCAGGAAGGCGGGGGCGACGCGGCACGATCCGACTGCGTCGCCCCTTTCTGCATTCTGCGGAGCGCGTGCCCCCCCGATCGGCGACACCGTGGTGGAGCGGGTTCGACCCTGGCGCCGGGGCTACGTTTCGGGCGTCGCCAGCGCGTCCAGATAGAGGCGACAGCAGAGCGAACCCAGGTCGGCCGCCGGGAGGAAGAGCTCCGGATCGGCCCACCGCCACGCCACATATTGCGTGACCTCCGGATGCGGTTGTGGTACGGCTGGCTGGCTCTCCTCGATGGTCGCCTCGAAGAGCCGCATCTCGAGTGTGTAGTTCCGCCGCTCGACGCTCCCTCGCCGGAGCTCCTTCCCGACCCGGAGCCGTACGCCGAGCTTCTCGGCTCCGGCTCGCACTACAGCGCCCTCCCAGTCCTCACCGGGCCTGAGCGACCCGGCCGGCAACCCCCAAACGTCCGGGATCTCGACATCGTCGGGCGGGCGCAATACCGCGAGGACCCGGGCGGGCTGCTCCGGGTTCCGGATGACGAACGATACCGATCTGCGAATCGGCCTCTCCACTCGCACCCTCATCGTTGAATCGGCACCGCAAACCGCGCGGGCATCCCGAGCATTGCCCAGAATCGTGGCGCTCACCGTGCGCCACGTCGTCGCGCGATGCGCTCCGCCGCACCCCGTTGGAAGCGGGGCCGGGCCTTTACCCGGCCCGCCCGGCCGGCCTGCGCCGCGCAGGCCGGGACGGCTCGCCCGTGCGGCTACGCACGGACTCCTTGCCGGAGGTGTAGGCACGCTCCGCCCCGTGGGGGTATACTACGGCGCACGGGTGGCCGCCGCACCGGCCGTTCCCACCCGATCGGGATGAACCTGCCACGCCAGCGCGCATGACGCAGACGACCAGCGCCAACGATCCGTCCGAATTCGGCAACGCTTCCGAAGTGCTGATCCTCCTCCGGATCGGCGCCGAGATGTCCATCAAGTCGCGGCGCACCCGGACCAACTTCCTCCGGCGGCTCACCCGCAACATCCGTGACGCGCTCGGCAGTGCCGGCATCCAGCACGAGCTGGATATCGGCTGGAGCAGGATCCAGGTGCGCGCGCGGACGCCCGGCGCGCTCGACGTCCTTGGCCGGGTTTTCGGGATCAGCTCCTTCTCGCCGATCGAGGGGGTCGTCGCGGCGGATCTCGAGCAAATCGTCGGGGAAGGTGAACGCCTCTTCCAGGACCGGGTGGCCGGCCGGAGCTTCGCGGTCCGCGCGCGCCGCACGGGACAGCACCCGTTCAGCTCGCAGGACGTGCAGGTCGCGCTCGGCGCCGCGCTCGCACGGCACGCCGACAGGGTCGACCTGACCAACCCAGAGGTGACCGTCCACGTCGAGGTGCGCGACCGGGAGGCACACCTGTTCGCGGAGCGTATCCCCGGTGCGGGCGGGTTGCCGCTCGGCGTCGAAGGGCGTGCGGTCACCCTCCTATCGGGCGGCTACGACTCCGCTGTCGCCTCCTGGCTCCTGCTCAAGCGAGGCGTATCCCAGGACTACGTGTTCTGCAACCTGGGCGGCGACGCCTACGAGAGGTCCGTCGCCCAGGTGGCGAAGGTCCTCGCCGATGACTGGAGCTACGGCGACCAGCCTCGCCTGCACGTGGTCGACTTCGGTCCGGTGCTCGATGATCTGCGGGCCAGGTCGAAGCCGGCGTACTGGCAGGTGGTGCTCAAGCGCCTGATGTACCGGGCCGCCAGCACCATCGGCGAGGAGCTGGGGGCGCACGCTATCATCACCGGCGAGGCCGTGGGGCAGGTCTCGTCCCAGACACTCCCGAATCTGCGGGCCATCGAACCCGCCGCGTCGCTCCCCGTTTTCCGGCCACTGCTGGGATTCGACAAGGACGAGATCATCCGGCACGCGGCCCGCATCGGGACCGCCGCGCTTTCGGAGCAGGTGAAGGAGTACTGCGCCATTGCGCCGGGCAAGCCCGTGACCGCCGCGAGCGTGCAGGCCGTCGACGCCGAGGAGCGGAAGCTGGATCTCTCGATCCTGGAGCGCGCCGTCGAGAGCCGGAAGACCCTGGATCTGCGCGCGCTCACACCGACCGATCTCGTCGCCCCCTACCTCTTCACGACGCAGATCCCCCCGGACGCCGTGGTCATCGACTGCCGCACCGTGGCGCAGCACCAGATCTGGCACTATCCGGGATCGGAACACCACGACGAGTGGGAGCTGCTCCAGAATTTCAGGCGGTTGGACAAGGACCGGACGTACGTGCTCTACTGCTCGCATGGCATCCAGAGCGCGTACATCGCGGAGCGAATGCAGCGGGCGGGTTACGAAGCGTACTCCTTCCGGGGCGGCGTGCGTGAGCTGATGCGGAGCACGCCTACCACCTGAGAACGATCTTGCCGAAGGGCTCGTTGCGCTCGATCGCGCGGTGCGCCTCGGCAACTTCCGTCATAGGTACCACGCGGTCGATTACGGGCCGGACGCGGCCGTCGCTGAGCAGCGGGAGGACGTGGCGGCGGAACGCCTGCACCGCCTCGATCTTCTCTTCGAGGGGCCTCGAGCGGAGAACGGTCCCTCCGATCCAGAGCCGGCGTCGCAGAACGCGACCCAGATCGAGCGTGGCCGAGGATCCCGCCACCAGCCCGACAATGAGGATGCGACCGCGGTCGGCCGCCACCCTCACGTCGCCCTCGAGGTACTCGCCGCCGACCAGGTCGAGGATCGCGTCCACTCCGTCTCCACCGGTGCGCTCGCGGACCGCTCGAACCCAGTCCGTGGCCGACGCATCGATGGCGCGCTCCGGCGCGAGGCCGATCGCCGCAGCACGTTCCAGCTTCCACGCGCTCCTCGCCGTGCCGAATACCGTCGCACCAGCCGCCGCCGCGAGCTGGATGGCCGCGGTGCCCACGCCGCTTCCCGCCCCGTGGACGAGCACGCGTTCACCAGGTCCTACCCCGAGCCGGCTGAACAAGCCGTCGTGCGCCGTGATGAACGCCTCGGGTATCGCCGCCGCTTCCTCGAGCTCCATTCCGTCCGGGACCGGCGCCAGCACGCGTTCGTGAACCACCACGGCTTCGGCATACGCTCCACCGCCCACGATCCCCATGACGCGATCGCCGGGGCGCCAGGCCGTGACGCCGAGTCCGATGGCAGCGACTTCGCCCGCGAACTCGAGCCCGGGAACATCTCGCGGAGCTCCCATCGGCGCCGGATACCTGCCCAGGCGCTGCAGGACGTCGGCTCGATTGACCCCCACTGCCCGTACGGCCACACGGACGTAGCCGTACCCGGGCTGCGGCAGCGG
>DATMSC010000391.1:0-3852 GCA_035565595.1 Longimicrobiales bacterium
AGACACCGGGTGTCTGCGCAGGCTCCGCCGCGTTACCCGCCACCTCCAGATACGCCACCAGCTCCGCGAGCCCATGCTCGAGCGGGTAACGCTCGCAGATCTGGCCGAGCGTGACCTGCGGCCGTTCCCGTAACGTCATACCGATCTGGCGGGCGAGGGCCATCTTGTCGATGACGATGTGGTTGAAAAGCGCCGACGCATCCACCTCCACATCGCCATGTTCCAGCTCCAACTCGTCCAATTCGACCCGGGCGGCCAGGTTGTGGAGGGGACGCTCGAGTGGGAGCTCGATCTCCGCAGCCATCGCTGGCAGCGTCATGATATCGCCAGTCGGAGGCGATTCGCGCAAGGCCAGGGCGTTGGTCTCGATATCATGCAGGATCTCCATGATCCGGCGATTCTCGAGCCAGGCCCGGTCATCCAGGAACCGCCTCAGCTGCTGAGAGAGCCGCGCCACGGTGCGCTGCGTGTGTTCGCCCGCCTCCAGCCAGTCGTAATGGATGCGTCGCAGCCGGGGATCGGGACCGAGGGCGGCGATGGCGGGCAATGCCAACACCCGATCCAGGAGTCGGGTCAACTCTTCCTGGCGCCTGCCGGACATCAGGAAATCCCAGAAAGCCTGGAAGCTCTTCCCCTCGTCCGAATCGACGATCGCGTCACGCCGACCCATGATCTCCTCGATCAGCTCGCCCTTCCCCCCTTCCCACCGCGCGATCTTCTCGCGGACCGACCGGTCCAGCGACCGGAAGTTCTGTTCGACTTCACGAAAATCGGCCAGGAGCTCGCGCGAGATGTTGATGAACTGCTGGAAACGTTCGCGTAGTGCAGTGTCATCCATGAGCTCGAGTTCGCCGGCGCGGACCCGAGCGATCTCCGTGTCGAGCTCGGCGCGCCGCCGCTCTAGCTCCGCGATCCGTGCCTCCGGGTCGGTCTCGGTCCCCTCGCCGATCTGGCGCAGCAGGTCAAAGAGCAGGAGGAGCCTCGATTCCGTTCCCACGAACGTCCGCCCGGCCAACGTACCGAGCCAGGCGATGGCCTTCTCGGTGGACGGCGTCAGGTCGTATTGCGGCTCATCGGTCCCTTCACGGTAGAACTTCCTGAGCCAACCATTCTCGTTGGCCGCCCACCGATTGAGGTACTCGAGCGCCGGGCGGGGGTAGGCATCCGGGCCGAGCCGCTCGCGTAACACGAAGAGCTCGTCCTCCAACGCCTCCACGAGCTCCACCTCACCGAGGACCCGTACGTTAGGGGCGATGAAGACACGATGCAGGAAGCTCGCGATCAACGGCGCGTGATCGGAGCAGAGGAGGCGCCAGGCAGGGTGGTTATGGCGCAGGAAATCGAGCGTGGAGTATTCGAACACCATGATCGATGGTGAAGAATTAGCGCTGAGATGAATTATACCAAATTCGGCGATTCAGGCATCGCTCCAGCACAGCGCCTCCCCGAATCCCGAATCCCGTACCTGATACGAAACATGCGGATTCGGCATGATCCCTGCCCCCTGACCCCCGAATCCCGCACCTACGCTACAGGAAGGAGGGGCCGTGATTGATATCAGGCATCACCCTCCAGCGATACACCCCGGCCCGCCCCCGCGCTGCACCTCCATCTCGAAGGCGTACGGCACGAACGATCCGAAGATCCCCGCGCCATCCCCGCGGATACTCGAGACCCGCGTGGGGCCCGAGGGATGGAAGTTGTCGACCCGGATCGCGTTCACGTAATTACGGTCCATGGCGCCCAGGAGGATGTGGACCCGGACGCCCTCGGGGAAGCCGTTGTGGAGCGCGAGCATCAGCTCGTTGTCGTAGTTCTGCCGCTCGAAGACGCCGACCTGGTTGGGGATGACGATCGACGTATCGCTCTCGGAGGCCGAGATGCCGAAGAGGGTGACGACGTCGGGGATATTCGGGATCCCGGTCCCCTGCAACGCGTCGCTCAGCCCCTCGACCCTCATGTACGTCAGATACGCGCGCGCCCCCGACGAGACCGACCACTGCAGCGGGAGCGGCGTCTCCGGCGGCAGCACGCAGCGGCCGACGCCGCCGAGCGGGCTCTTGGCCTCGTCGGCGAGTCCGATCAGCTCGTACTGCCCGGGCACCATCGTCCGCCCCTCGAGCCGCTTGCCATCAACCGTCTCGACCAGGAGCTCGTACTCCTCGCCGGGGACGACCCAGTAGCCGGCGGGCGCGGGCGAGACGTAGCAGGTCGCGCGGACGTCGACCGCGGCCTCGCCCCCGGTGTAGAGTGTATCGACGGTCATACACGCCTCCGGAGGCGATTCTGTGAAGAGGACCTCGAAGCCATCGCCCCGCCGGACCCGGACCTGCGCGCCCTCCTCGCCGCCGACCACCCTGCCGTTCAGCGTGTGGTGCAACACCACGAACTGGACGGGCCGCCTGGCGTCCAGGATCGACTCGACGACCAGCAGATCCTCGCCCGGGGGGATGGTGACCTCATCCAGCTCACACCCCGCGAGCCCCACGGCCAGGAGCAACCCGGCCGCGATCCGATGCCAGCCATACCGCGCCTTCATCAGAACGTCACCTCCAACCCGATCGTCGGCAGGACAGGGAACATGCTGAGCCCGGAGACGGTGGCCGGACTCCTGTCGTAATGATAGAAGTAGAAGAGCGGGTTCTTCCGGTTGTAGGCGTTCAGGATCTGCAGATACGGCGTGTACGAACCCCACCGGCGCTCCAAGGTCTTGCGGACCGAGAGGTCGAGACGATGGTACGCGGGGTACCGCTCGCCGTTCCGCGGCCCGAGGATGACGTAGAGCGGCGGCCCATCCGGCTCCTCGCCTCCGGTCGGGATCGGAACCACGAACCGGCCGGTCGGCGGGTCGTACTCCCAGGCGATACTCTGCGCGATCGGCCGGGTGTACGGCAACCCCGTGCCGAAGTTCCAGCGCAGGCCGAACTCCAGCTCCCGCGGCCCCGCGAACTGCAGGACGAGGTCGATGTCGACCCGCCGGTCGAAGCCGGGCGGGTAGGTGACGGTCGGTGGTTCATCCCCCGAGCCCAGGGCCAGCGGATCGGCGAAGGTCCGGTCGGCCTTGAGGAACGAGACCGTCGTCCACCCCGTCAAGCGGCCCGAGCGTTTCCGCACCAGGAGATCGAGCCCGTACGAGCGGCCGGTGCCGGTCAGGTAGTCGTCGTCCGGGTCGTTCACGTCGTCCGCGGGGTTGAAGGCGACGAGCCCCCGGAAGTCCCGGTGGTACGCCTCCACCGACGCCGACCACCGTTCGCCCCAGAACTTTTCGAAGCCGAGCTGGACCTGGTCCGAGACGACAGCGGGGAGGACACCGCCCGCGAGGACCCACATATCGTTCGAGAGCGGGAGCGTCTCATCCTTCAACGAATGCAGGAACTGCGTGTACCGGCCGACCGCCACCTTGACCGCGGCGTCGCGGTCCGTGCCGAGGAACCATTTGGCCGCGAACCGCGGCGAGACGAGCGCGATCGACGTGTCGGCCGCCGCCCAGAGGTCCACCCGCAGGCTCGGCTCGAGGAGCCACGACTCCGTCGGCCGCCACCCGAGCTGCGCGAAGACACCCGCCATCGTGCCCCGATCACCCTCGTCCCACAACGACGTGCCCCCGCCGCCGAAGTGGTTGTGGGCGTCCAGCCCGCTGACCTCGCCCCCGAGCCGGATCGAGCCGATTGCCAGCGACCGGGCCAGGTCGAACCGGCCGAAGAGCTGCCGGAGCCGGCTCGAGTAACGCAGCCCATCGAAGTCGACCATCCCGAAGTTCTCGGTGTACCGGGAGATCCCGACCCGGGACGTCGAGATCCACTCGCCCCAGGGCTGATCCCAGCGTAACCCGAGCACGTCGTTCCCCCAACG
>DATMSC010000392.1:0-2433 GCA_035565595.1 Longimicrobiales bacterium
CAGCATCCGCACCTCTATCACGCGCGGTGTCGCATCGCTGGCGCCCAGGCGGGCACACCCCGCCGCCACGACCGCTATCGTCACGAGCCCCATGGCACCCTTCGCCACCCGCCACACTCCAGTCATCTCAAGCCACTCCCGTATGAGGTTTGTTCAACCACCCCGGGACAAGGTGGCTCGACGGCAGGGGTGGATCTATCAGGGAAATGCGGAAGCGCACGTCGGGGGGTTCCTGACAGGGAGTCGTCGGTGTTCCCGGTTCAGGGCCTGGCGTACCCCTCGTCGTCTACGGGCGTGCGAACGGAAGTGAAGATCACTGCGTAGTAGGGCGGAGTCGGGCGGGCGTCCATGGTATCGCGTGTTCGGTGTTCAGTGTTCAGGGGATGGCGCGGGGTTTTGGACCCCGGCGGGACGAGCCGGCCGCCGTCGTGTGCGTCGAGGGGTGAAGCATACGTCGCCGCTTGCGGGTGGGCAGCATGACCACTGATCACGCCTGCCCGCCTCATGCCACGGGCGGACGACCTCGCCGGCGCGCTGGCCGTGGCAGCTTCGCCGCTCTCCTTTCTGCTCTCGTCGTGTCGGGGTGTTTCGCCGTGCGCCCGCCGCCGGCGCCGCCCGTCATGGCGCCATACCAGGAGGGGGTCGCCTCGTGGTACGGTCCCGGGTTTCAGGCGAGGCTGACCGCCAGCGGCGAGGTGTACGACCAGATGGACATGACGGCGGCCCACCCGACGCTCCCGTTCGGGACACGCGTCCGCGTTCAGCGCGTGGAGAACGGACGCGAGGTCATCGTCCGCATCAACGACCGCGGTCCATTCGTCCGCGGCCGCGTCATCGACCTCTCCCGCGCCGCCGCCGAAGCGCTGGACATGATCGGCGTGGGCACCGCCGTCGTTCGCATCTACATCATCCAGCGCGCCGGCGATTGAGCGCCGGTTCGAGGCTTACGGGCAACGGTTTTCGGCTCCGCGCGGGACCGGTGTTGTCCGCAACCGCTTCATCCGGCGGGCTGCAGATCGAATGCCTGGTTGCAGCTTGCAGTCATCAGCTTTCAGAGTCAGGTGATCATTGGCCGACCTACGGCCCGGTTGGGTGTAGCGGTCTGCGGGCAGGCGCAACCCCGCCACGCGCCGCGTTCCAGCCATGTCACCGCCCCGGCACTCCGCCCCGGCGAACGCCTCGCCGTATCCTCTCACCCCGGAGGGCACCGGCCACGGCTCGGCGTGACCCTCGACGTGGATCTGCCTGGCCGAGATACGGTTGAACTTCACCGCCGGCCGCCGCCCACTACACGGCACGAGTGAACGCTACTCACCGGCCACTCACGACTGAAGCAGGCCCTGCCCTTCGAGATAATCCCGCACCGTCTTCGCGACGACGCGATTCGCATCCGGACTGAAGTGCGGAACGTAGACTTCCGACAGGGGCGTGCTATCGGTCAGCTCGGCGATCACGGGGGCGAGGTCGAGATAGCGATAGCCGCGATCCTCGAGGTACTCCTCCAGCGGGGCGTACGCGGGCTCTTCGCCGGCGAGCACCCGTTGCACGTCGTCGATGTACGGGAACAGCACGATGACCGGGATGGAGCCGTTTGCCTGCGCTTCCTCCTCGAACTGGTCGATCAGGGCGCTGGCGATCCGGAAGGCTTCGGAACCGGTGTTGTAATGTCCGTCCACCAACGGTGCATCCTCATCGGCCAGCTCGCTCACCTCTTCGCTGAACAACCTTGCCAGCCGAACCGTGGCCAGAGCGTCCAGCCGACTCGCTCGGAGGCGGTGGCGATAGAAGTAGTCGTGCTCGCCGAGTCGGTCGAGGATGGTCGGTTCGGGTTCGCGGAGCGCGGCGTAGTCGCTGAGGTGAGGAATGGGGTTCGGCACCAGCACGAGTCGCCCGTCCTCCAGCTCGAAGCGCGGTTTGGCGAGCGGCAGGCTGGTATTGGGTATGTAGAATGGGCGGAAGGTGTTGACCAGCCGGTTGATGTTCTCGGACATGAAGCCCAGCAGGACGACGTCCGGATGGTAGCGGACGCCTTCCAGGCGATAACGAAGGTAAGCCTGGTCGGGGCCGAAGCCGCTGACGCCGAAGTTCAGAACCTCGAGCCGGGGGTCGAGAGACTCGAGGACCGCCTCCCAGGTGGCTTCGTTGGGGACGTCGTCGGCGTGGGTGAAGGAGTCGCCGAACGCGGCGATGCGGACTCGGTCGTCAGCGCCCTCGGGGTCGAACTCGCGCTCGGCGCGGATCCCCTGGGCGTTGGCGTGATACAGCTCGGACTGTCCGCCTGCCGCCACGGTCCATCCGTAAATCGGGTGGTACGCGTAGTAGCGATTCCGTCTGTCGAGAAGCTCCTCCAGGACCTGCCGCTGTTCGGGTGTGAGCCCGGCCGGGATCGGCTGATAGACGATCCCCCGCACCGCCCCGATGACCGCCAGGCCC
>DATMSC010000393.1:0-2507 GCA_035565595.1 Longimicrobiales bacterium
GATGAGGAGCCCGCCCAGGCTGGTCGGGTGGTAGTATCCGCCGGACGCGCGGCCGATCGAGCCGCCCGGGAGCCGGAAAAAGAAGGTGTACTCGACGACGCCGAGGAGCTGCAGCCAGGCGACCAGCGCGTGCGCGGCGGCGCCGATCAGGATTCCGTGCGCCACCCACGACATCCGCGGCGCCGAGAACCAGTGCTCCCTGAGGAGGACGACCGAGAACAGTGCGACCGGCGCGAAGCCGAGCGCCAGCTTCGCCGCGTCCACCACGATTCCGCTCGCCGGGTCCACGGGCGGGCCGAATAGCTCCGGCTGCGGCATTGAAAACGTGTGGAACAGCGCCCCGCGCCAGGGGGCGGCCATCAGGTTCGTGATCGAGAGCAGGAGCAGAGCTGCGACGAGAGCCGGCGCCGCCAGCGCCTCGGCGGTGATCCGCCGGGAGGCCAGCAACACGGCGCAGAACGACACCACCATCAACACCGCACCCACGCCTGACGCCAGCGTGCCGAGATCCACCGCGTCGTAAGGCGTTTTCTCGCCCTGGAAGTCGAGGATCGGTTTGATGGCGATGATGGCGAGCGCCGCATGGGCCGCGATCCGCGCGAGGCCGGGCGTCGCCGCCCGCCCCCCAACCAGCGCCTCTCCAGCCGCAATCACGCCGCCGCCCTCGCCACCTGCCACGGTGCCTCGGTGAAGTTCCGTCTGGCCCGCTCTGCAAAGGCCTCGCGGTCGAGGGATGGCGGCGAGGGGTGCGAAAGCAGGCGGTGGATCACCGCGCGCACCTCCGCTGTCGCGGGTACTCGCGGCAGCCGCAGCTCGTAAGGCTGTCCGATCTCTTCGAGGAAGTCGTCGCACTTGGGCTGGTACGGCACCAGCGCGAACGGTATCCCGAGCACGTATGAAAAGATTGCGCCGTGCAGCCGCACGTGGAGACACGCGTCGCACTGTGCCAGCGCCGCGATCAGCGCCCCCACACCTTCCGCCGCCGTGACGACCCGGTGCGTCCCGGTGCGGGGAAGCCGTTCCGCCAGACGTCGGCTCACGGCGTTGTCGCCCCGCTCCGGGTGGTCGTTGAACACCAGCACCGTGACGTCGACGCCGTCGTGATCCGCGACCGCCCGGACGGCTTCGATGATCCCGTCCTCCCGCCGCCTGCGCGCGGCGTCGTCGAGCTCCGGGTCGCGTCCGACGACGGTCACGCCTAGCCGCGGCCGGAGTGAGGGAGTCTCGCCATCGGCAACCCGCCGGAGGGCGGAAACGTCGATCGCCTCGGGAAGGAGTCCGGCCAGGTCCGCTGCCAGGACGAGCCGGCCCCTGCAACCGGCGGCCAGCGCGCGGTCGTAAGACGCGGCGTCCCGGACGGCCAGGTACTCGATCCGCCGCAGCACCCGGCCCAGCCGGCGCTCCGCCGCGACGGAGACGAATGGCCCGACGGAAACGCCCACGGCCGCCATGGGTTTCCCCGTCATCCGCGACCACCACGAGAACGCCCGTTTCTCTGAAAGCGGACCCATGTCCCGGAACACCGAGCCGCCGCCGAAAAGGAGCATCGACGCGTGGCGGAGCCCCGCGAGCTTCCCCAGCACGCGACCGGCCCGGAGCGTCGTTCGCTCGGCCGTGAACCAGCGCCCGGAAAGGGTACACGCCTCCGGCGCCAGCCCGGGCAGCGTCGGTGCCGCGAAGAGCGGCGACTCCGTGCCCCAGTAGCGCCGCAGCGCGTGGTCGAGGACCAGGCAGAACGCGTTGTCGCCGGCGTTCCGCATCCCGTAATAACCGACGATGAGCGGACTCCTCGCCGCGGCCGCACCGCCGCCCCCACTGGCCATGATCAGCCGTTCGCCAGCCGCGCGCGGATGGCCGTCCAGCGCGGGAGCTCCTCGCCGCGTATCACGTTCCGTTGCACGCACCGCCAGAACAGGTAGAACTGGATCCCCTCCGTAGCGACCGTCGCGACCGCCGCGCCGGGCAGCCCCCAGCTCCGGATCCCGACCACGAGGGCAATGACATAGACGGCCGCACCGATTCCCTGGTAGAACACCTTCTGCCGCACCTGGCCGCCACTCGTCAGGAGCGATGCGACGCTGGCGCTCCCGAAGCGGAGCGGAATCGCGAGCGCGAGTAGCGCGAGGATCGGCACCGCGGCGGCGTACTCCTCGCCGAAGAGCAGCGGGACCATCACCCAACCGGTGGCGGCGACGACCGCCGCGCAGAGCGCACCGAGCGCCGTCATCCCGGCGGTGCCCAGCCGGTACGCGGCGAGGATCGCCGTCCGGTCATGCCGCGACCAGCGGTGCAGCTTCGGCAGGAAGTACTGCTGGTACACGACGCGCGGGATCAGGAAGACAGCGGTCAGGATGGCCATCGGCACAGCCAGCAGCGCTGCGGACTCCGCGCTCAGGCTCGCCGCCGTGACTACGACGCCGAGGTGCAGCCCAACCAGGTAGAAGACGCTCCCCAGCATGAACGGGGTCGACCCGCCGATCGTGTTCCTGGTCGATGGCACCCGCCGG
>DATMSC010000394.1:0-2173 GCA_035565595.1 Longimicrobiales bacterium
GAACCTCTACAGCATCATCTACAAGCAGAAACACGAAGAGCTTCCGCCGATCCGGACGGTGCGTCCGGACACGCCCGAGGACCTGCTTCTCGTCATCGACGGCTTGCTGCAGAAGGATCCCGCCGCGCGCTGGTCGAGCGCCGCGGCGTTTCTGAGCCAGCTCGGCGGGGTGGAAGGCGCCCGCGCCGCGCAGGCTTCACTCACGGCCTGGCCGGCCGTCGCGGCTGCGAGCGAAGTCGCGGAGCCCGAAGCTCCGGTAGATCAGCCGACCCTCGAGTTCGTCCCGGACGCGGCCGGGTCTCACCCGTCGCCGCAGTCTGGGGCGACGACGGCAGGTGTGGGCGGGGGTGACATCAGCGGGGCAGTGCAGGCGGATGTCGTGGATCCACCAATCGTGGACGAGGCATTCGTCGCGGCCGCTGGCGCGGTCAACGCGGCAACGACGGCACCGGGCGTCGATGCCCCATTCCCGGGAGGGACCGGCGTTCCGCCGACGGGCGTGGCATGGACGCGAGGATATGGCAGGCGGCCGCCGCCGACGAGGAAACCGGCCGACCAATCGCGGCGGCGGGTGCTGATCACGGTCGGAGTCGTGCTCATGGTCATAGCCGCCGGGTTCGTGGCCACGATCATGGGCCGGCTCGGCCCGGACCAGGGTACGGAGGACGTTGCCGGTGACGTCGTCGCCGGTGGCACCACCGGAATCCCGGCCGGCGGAAGCACCGGGGTGTCGACGGGTGATGACAAGACGGGCTCGGGCGTACCGGAGAGTCCGGGAGCAACGTTGGCGGCCGTCGATTCAGCGTCGCTCGCTGCCCTCCTGCAGGGCGCAGCCGGCTCGCCGGCTCGCGTGGTCCGCATCGGCGGCGATGCTCAGGTCGGGACGACCAGGAGTGCACTACCCATTCCGTTGCAGGTACGCGTCGAGGATGAGATGGGGCGCCCGGTCCCGGGCGTGCCCGTACGGTTCTCGGCGGTGGCGGGCGGCGGAGCCGTCGACCCGGTCGTGGCCGTAACGGACGCGAACGGTGTCGCTTCAGCGTCGCTCACGCTCGGCCGGGAAATCGGCGAGCAGCGCGTGACCGCGATGATCGAGCCGCCCGCCGAGGGCACCGCACCGGCGTCGGCAGTGTATTCGGCCACCTTCTTCGCCGCCGCCCTCGCGTCGGGACCGGCGAGCCTCGTGCGCGTCGGCAGCAATATCATCAGCGCCGAGCCGGGATCCGAGGTGGCGGGCGGGATCGCCGTGCGCGTCGTCGACGACACCGGTGTGGGCGTTGCCGGCGTCGTCGTGGAATTCACCGTGACGGCCGGGAACGGTGTAGTCCTGCCGGCCCAGGTCCAGACCGATACCGCGGGGATCGCGCGCGCCAGCTGGACACTCGGCCCCGAGCCCGGCGTGCACAGCGTAATGGCGAGCGTGCCCTCCGCGGGACTCGTGCTGCCGATCGTCGTGACGGCCGCGGACCGGTTCGTGGCGCGGGCGACCATTGTCGCCGGCGGGACGTATTCGTGCGCCCTCGACGCGGCGGGAGCCGTGGCGTGCTGGGGCGCGAACGAAGCCGGACAGATCGGCGACGGCACCACGCAGCGACGCGCCGCCCCGGCCGCCGTGCGGTCGCAGACGAGGTTCTCGACGATCGCCACCGGGTTCTCCCACACCTGCGGTATCGGCGCAGACGGCCGCGCGTACTGCTGGGGCTCGAACGCCAACGGACAGCTCGGAGACGGCACCCGTGTCAACCGGTCATCGCCGGTTCCCGTGGACGCCGCAACGCGATTCACGCGCGTTACCGCCGGGCTCGCGCACACGTGCGCGCTCACGGCGGACGGCCTTGCCTATTGCTGGGGGAGCAACGCGAACGGCCGCCTCGGCGACGACAGCACGACAGACTGGGAGTGGCCGGCCCGGGTCTCGTCGAATACTGCATTTTCCGACATCACGGCGGGGTGGACGCACACCTGCGCCGTCACGCCCGCGGGCTTCGCCTACTGCTGGGGCGGCAACAGCCATGGCCAGATCGGCGACGGCAGCGTTGCCGATCGGCGCACACCGACGTCTGTCAGCGGCGGCCATCGGTTCCGCCAGCTCAGCGCGGGCGCGAACCACACCTGCGGCGTGACGACCGATGGGGAGGTGCTCTGCTGGGGGCGCAACCACTTCGGCCAGCTC
>DATMSC010000395.1:0-1545 GCA_035565595.1 Longimicrobiales bacterium
CTGCTGAGTAGCTCCCGGACGTCTGCGCCACCGTTGATGCGGTTGAACGATTCGCGGCCGCCGGAGCCCTCGCTCTCCGGTGGGAAGTTCGGGTACGCGGCCATGCTCACCTCCCCCGTGGGTCCGTCATGGGACCGCCGGGTTCAGGGCCGCGATCCTCGTCCTCCTCATGGTGGAGCACCTGATCCACGGCGCGTCGCGCCGACTCGCCGGCCGTTTCACGGGCCGCCTCGCGCGCCGCCTGACCGGCATCGTGCATGGCCTGCCCCGCACGCTCGCCCACGCGCTGGCGGGCATGGCCCATGATCTCGCGCTCCCTGTGACTCTCCGGGATCGCGAGGCCCGCCGCGAAACCGAGCGCGGCCGCGACCATCGTCGACGCCACGGGATGGTCCTGAACCACGTCCTCCGCCCGGTGCTCGATGTCACGTGCCCGGTCCGTCACCTCATGTGCAACGTGCTGCATGCGGTCCTGCGCCTCGTGCGCCATGCCGGACGCGCGTTCCCTCACGTCCTCCGCCTTCTCGCGGACGGCGCCCGCCGCCTCCTCCGCGCGGCCACGAACCGTTTCCGCTATCTCTCCGGCGCGCTCACGCATCCCGGCACCGGCCTCACCCTCGCCACGATATACGTGGCCCGGGTACGGACCGGCGGGCGGTGCGCCACGGAAGGGCTCGCGGGGGCCGGACGTACCGTACCTATCGTACTCGGGCGCCCGGTAGCCGCCCGCTTCCGGATATTCATACCGGCCAGCGCGCTGTAGCCTCGGATGCTCGTCTTTTTCACGCTTTGCGACCAGCCACGCCAAGCCAACCCCGATCAGCCCCGCGGGGACCGGGTTGCTCCGGATCGTGTGCCAGAACCCGCGGCCGGTATCGCTGACCTCGCTCTGGATTCCGCGCATCGTTTCCCTCGCCTTCTGCTTCACGCTCTCCCTGGCTTCGTTGACCTGCTCTCTCGCACGCGCCTTGATCCTGCGCTGGACGCGGTCCGGATTCACGCGCTCTCCGATCTCTTCGATGGTGGTGCCTATCCGCTCACGCGTTTCCTCGATCCGGCTCAGGACCTCGGCTTCAGATTCCACGCGCATGGCTGTCTCCCTCCTGCCTCGGATGGATCGGGGGCTGGCTCTCCGGCGAGGCTGGCGGCCAGCGTGAACCACCATGGAAGCGCTCCACGGGGCCATGCAGCGATCGACTCTCGTACGGCAGCTCGCGCCGAGGTCGCTCGTATTGTGTCTCCTCGGGCGCACTCTTCAGGAAGCGCGCGCCGACGAGCCCCAGTACGAACGCGCTGCCCAGCACCACGGGCGCGTGTTCGCGAGCGAATCGCGACACTTCGTGGCCCAATGCATCGACGTCGTGCTGGTCCAGATATTGAGATACGCCCTCCACCCTGTCGGCCAGACCGCCGACGATATTCGCATATGTCCGGTGCTCTTCCGGTAGATCCTCGCTGCCTCGCCTCAACGCTCGCGCGACCGCGCGCATCCCGTCGGCTAGGCGATCCTTGCCCTCGTCCGCTCGCGAACGCGCCATCTCCCGC
>DATMSC010000396.1:0-1561 GCA_035565595.1 Longimicrobiales bacterium
ACGCCGGTCTGTGTAGTACGAACGAGTTCTCCGTACAGCGCGTCGCCGCCATAGTGGCCGGCGAGGTAGTGCAGGAACAGCCAGCCGGCGCCACGCGTCTCGAGAGAGATCAACCAGTCCGGCGCAAACAGGCTCACCTCATACGTGGCTTCCAGGAACCGCACGGCGCGACGCAGGTTCGACACTCGGAACGTCCGCGAGCTCGTATTTTGCCCTCGCCGCTGGAACTCGGCGGCCACCAGGTATTCCGCCGCATGGGCGAGCGCCTCGGAGAGCCAGAGCTCCTCGGGCCCCGACGCCTGTCGCACGAGGTTCCGCTGGTTGAAATGGATCATGTGGAGGAACTCGTGCGCCAGCACCGGAGGCACGGTGCTCAGCAACTGCGATCGCGTCCGGCGAGCACCGTGCCTCCCCTCCGGGTCCGGGACGAGACTGTAGAATATCTCGGCGGCGTTGCTGTTGGGCTGGCTCGGCAAAAGGTCGAGGCCATAGAAGAAGCCTGCGACGAAGCTGTCGGCCCCCTCGGGCGTCAGTTCATTCACGACAGGCGTGAAGAGGATCAGGATCCGCCCGTCGTTCCCGTCGATATCCGACGGCTCACCGAAGACTTCGACCAGCCTCGAGTGGATGGGGTCGTCGAACAGGTCGCCAAAGAATTCGAAGTCGGCAGCGGTATAGCCGCCCGGTGACGGCGCCTCGATGTCCTGGTATATGATGGCGCGCTCGGATACGTAGACGACTTCAGCCGTGATCCTGGAGAATCCGCCCGATCGGTTGAGAACGTCGAAGGATCGGCGGTCACCCGGGGAGGGCACCTCCGCGGCGAGCATGGCACCTGATGTTGCCGGAGCCGGCCGGTACGGCGAGGTAGCCAGCAGCCTCGCCTCCTGCTCCCGCAATCGCGACTCCCAGGCTGCGACGGAAGCGTCGGGATCGATGCCCGCCGTGGCGTAGCGCTCGATGCTGCCGCCATCGAGGGCCGCGGCAATTCCGCCACCCGTGTGCCCGGCGAGCCTGAATGGCATGGGCTGGCGGTCGATGTTTGTGGCATTCTGCGGGATGACCAGATACGCCGTTTCGACGGAACCACCGGGGAGAGACAGGCATGCAGTGTTGGACGCGCGGATGGCGGCGCCGCGGGCGAGCGTGACCGGAGAGCTGGTCCCGCCTTCGATGTCGAGTTGCAGCGAGTTGGTGGCCGTTACGGTCCCGAGGCGTACGGTCACCTCGACCTGGCGTTCCGGAACGCACGGCGGCACGACCACGGTGAGCTGGGTCGAGGTCCCGGACAGGACAGTCGCTCGCATACCACTGAGCAGGACCTCGTTGTCCGGTGCGTACGTGCTGAAATCGCGGCCCGCGATCACGATCGTGTCCCCAGCGCTCACTGGATTGGGGGAAACTGACTGCAGCTCGGGTCGACGGACGACCCACGCCTGGAAAACGGCCGGTGGCCGGTTCCCGCCACGCACCCGGGCTTCGACCTGGTACGTCCCGGGGTCATCGCCGGGATGAAGCCGGGTCGTGGCCACGCCCAGCGAATCAGTGGTGGAAGTCGCGG
>DATMSC010000397.1:0-1569 GCA_035565595.1 Longimicrobiales bacterium
ACCCTCGGTGATCGTGCCGGTCTTGTCCAGCACGACCGTACCGATCCGGTGCGCCAGCTCGAGGCTCTCGGCGTTCCTGAAGAGCACGCCGCGCTCCGCTCCCGCGCCCGTTCCGACCATGATCGCGGTCGGCGTCGCCAGCCCCAGCGCGCACGGGCACGAGATGATCAGGACCGTGACCGCCGAGACGAGACCGAAGAGATAGGCCGGCGAAGGCCCGACCAGGAGCCAGATGACGAAGCTGAGCGCCGCGATCCCCAGGACGATGGGAACGAAAACCCCCGCGATCGCGTCAGCCAGACGTTGCACAGGCGCTTTCGTCGCCTGCGCGTCCTCGACCAGGCGGACGATCTGCGAGAGCGTCGTCTCCGCGCCGACGCGCGTCGCGAGAATACGCAGCGCGCCGCTACCGTTGATGGTGCCGCCGATGACCACATCGCCGGGTCCACGGTCCACCGGGAGCGACTCGCCGGTGAGCAGCGACTCGTCGATTGCGCTGCGACCTTCGAGCACCTGGCCGTCGACCGGGACCCGCTCCCCGGGACGGACCAGGACGACATCGCCGGCGCGAACCTCGTCCACCGGGACTTCGACGTCCTCACCATCACGGACCACGACCGCTACCGACGGCCGCAGTGTGACCAGGCGCCGGATCGCGTCAGACGCCCGACCCTTTGCCCGGGTCTCCAGCAGTTTCCCGAAGAGGACGAGGGCGATGATCGTCGACGTGGCCTCGAAGTAGACATCCGCCGGGAGACCCGCGCGCTCGAAGACACCCGGGACCAGCGTCGCAACGGCGCTCCAGGCGAAGGCCGCGCCCGTCCCCACCGCGATCAGCGTGTTCATGTCCGCCGACCGGTGCAGCAAACCGCTCCACGCGCCGCGGAAGAACGGCCGGCCGGACCAGACGAGCACCGGCAGCGTGATCAGGAGGAGGAACCACCGGAGGACTGCAGCGTCCACCGAGTACAGCCAGGGGAGGAGCGCAGCCAGCCCGTGGGAGACCGGCACCATCAGCCGGTGGAACAGGTCCGCCGACCCCATGCCCGTCATCATCAGCGGCATCGATACGATCATCGATACCACCGCAACCACCAGCGCGAACCAGAACCGACGCCGCAGCGACGCCGCTTCCGCCGCCCTCGCCGCGCGCGCACGTTCCACAGGGTCCGCCGCCGTGAGCGGGACCACCAGACGGTAGCCAACCCTTGCTACCGCCGATGCCACCTGCTCCGGCACGAGCAGCCCCGGGACGTATTCGATCCGGGCGCTCCCCGCCGCCAGGTTCACAGATGCCCGCACCACCCCCGGCACCGCCGCCAGCGCACGCTCCAGTGGCTCCGCACTCGCCGCCCACTGCAGCCCGTCGATCTCGATGGAAGTCGTCGCCGTGCGCGCGTCGTACCCGACCGAGCGTACCAACCCCACCAGGTCGCCCAGCGTCAGCACAGCCGGGTCGTAGTCCACCAGCGCGCGCTCAGCGCCGAAGCTCACCGCCGCCGCACGGACGCCCGGCGACCGCTCCAGCTTGCGCTGCACCCTCGCCGCGCACGCCGCGCACGTCATCCC
>DATMSC010000398.1:0-2106 GCA_035565595.1 Longimicrobiales bacterium
CAATCTCTCCCTCGAGATCTTCGCTCAGCCGCTCGTTTCCAACGGTGTATACGGCACGCCGATGGAGTTCACGCACCCGGGCGCGTACGACTTCATGGTCTACGGCCGGGAAGGGGGTACCCTCGAGGAGACTGGCAATGGCTACACCATCGACCCGGACGGCACGGGGCCGGCGACGCCTTTTACCCTCGAGGACAGGAGCTTCACGCGGCGGTCGCTCCGTGGCAACGCCGTGCTGCGGTGGGAGTACCGGCCCGGAAGCGCCATTTATGTGGTGTGGCAGCAGCAGCGCTCGAGCGGCGAGCGTATGGACGACTTCACCGCCGCCCGCGCCATGAGCACGCTCTTCGACGCGCCGGCCGACAACGTGCTGGTGTTGAAGTGGAGCTACTGGCTGAATCCGTGACGTAGAGGGAGGCCCAGAGCCACGCTGGCGGGATCTGAGAGCGACTGGAGCCGGCGCCCACCCTGTGGTGGGCGCCGGCGCGTTTCGGGACGTCGCTACTGGCGCGTGTACGTCATCCGCATGGTCTGGCCGCCACCCTGACCGCCAGTCCTGTTGACTTCGGCGACCAGGGCGCCCGACGCATCGAGCGACAGCCGGAGCCGCGTTTCGCCGCCCATGTTGCCGAAAGTCATGGGCGTTACGATGACCAGCGTCTGACCTTCCCACGCCGCCCGGGAGACAGTTTCGATCTGATTTGCGCCCATCGCCAGCGTGTTCCGGCTCTCCGAGCCATCCAGCCTGTACACCTGCCGGATCTCACCCGCCTGCGTGTTGCGCACGACAGTGAGCGTGCTCGCATCCTGAATGATCTGGAACTGCTGGCCGAGTCCGCCCATCAACATCCCCATGCCGCCGCCGCCCATGCCACCGCCGCCGGGGCCACCACCGCCGGGTCCTCCGCCGAATCCGCCGGCGCCGGGCCCACCCGGTCCGCCGCCGGGCCCACCCGGCCCACCCGGCCCACCCGGGCCGCCAGGTCCGCCGCCAGGTCCACCCGGGCCTCCGCCCGGGCCGCCTCCGGGCCCGCCACCCTGGGCAAGCACCCAGGAGCCTGAAAAGTCTGGATGGTCCTGCGCCGAGGCGGTGGTCGCCACGGCGACCGTGATGGCCGCAGCCGCTGCCACGGCACGAAGTGCGATGCGCATGGATACCTCCGAGATGGGGGTAGGGGAGCGTGGACCGCCGGCAATCCGGCGACACACGGGCAGGCTGCTGGTCAGCGCCACTGCCGCGCGCCATCTTCCGCCAGGCACCGTGTATCTATACTACGATCCGCGGCGCAGAATCGTTAACAGGAAAGTCGCGCACACCAGCCCGGAGCGGGCGGCTCCGGTCGCGATGTCCTCCACGGAGCGTTGCCCCCTTGGATCCGCGAGCCGCACACCTGATCGGGACTCTCGGCCTGTCGCCACACCCGGAAGGCGGATACTACCGCCGGATCTTCGGTTCTACGAGCACAGTATCCCCGCGGGACGGCCGCGGAGAGCGTGCAGCCGTGTCCACGATCTACTACCTACTCGTCGCCGGCGACGTGAGCCGGTGGCACCGCGTGGCCTCCGACGAGGTCTGGCACCACTACGAAGGGGCGCCGCTGGAGATGTTCACGGCGGACCCGGCGCTCGACCGCGTCGACGCAAACACGCTCGGTACTTTGGCGGACAGTACGCGGCCTGTCGTCGTGGTCCCGGCAGGGATGTGGCAGGCGGCACGCACCACGGGCGAATACACGCTCGTCGGTTGCACGGTGGCCCCGGGTTTTGATTTCGAGGATTTCGAGCTGCTCCGGGACGCCCCGGCAATCGCGGCGGAGATGCGACGTCGGCATCCCGGACTCGCGTCGCTCATCTGAGCGGCGGCCCGGGCCCGGACCAGGTATCGTCAGAAGGGGAACAGGAGCGGCACCACCAGGATCGTCGCCAGCAGGACCGCCCCCTGGACCAGGAGGCCGACGCGGGCGAAGTCACTGGCGTTGTATTGCCCTGGCCCGATGATGAGCAGGTTGACCGGGCTCGCGACGGGCGTCGCGAATGACGTGGAAGCGGCCACCGCAGCGGTCATCATGACGGGATACGGCGAGACGCCGAGCTCGAGCGCGGCGC
>DATMSC010000399.1:0-1698 GCA_035565595.1 Longimicrobiales bacterium
CGGAAGCTGAATCCCCCCCGTCGTCCCCGAACGATTCAGGGGACGGGACCGTACATGGCGCCGGAGCTGGTCAAGCGGCTCGCACCGTCACCGGCAGCCGATGTCTACGGCCTCGGCGCCGCGCTCTACGAGCTGTTGACCGGCCGATGGCCGTACGAGGACGTGTACACCCGGCGGGAGCCGCGTGCCGGCCTCGAGCGCCAGTACCCGCAGCTCGGCGACTCGCCACCACCCTCGCCGCGCATCTTCAACCCGGACATCCCGAAATCGCTCGACAACACGGTGCTCCGCTGCCTCGCGCGGGACCCCGAGGACCGCTTCCAGTCGCTCGCGGAGTTGCTGCACGCGATAACCGCGGAGCTGGCCGAGCCTGTCGCCCTCTGGCCGCAGGACACCCCGGCCGTCCGCCGCCGCCGCGCCGGCTGATAGCTCGCAGCTCTCCTGAGGGTCACGCGCGCGTGACCGCCTGGCGCTTCACCAGCTTCGCAGGGCCGGGGTGCACGCCGGCCACCCGAACTGGGGCGTGATGCGATCGCGCGGGAGCAGCTCCGGCTCCTCCGATGCGAGATACGCGAGCATGGCGACGAGCGCTGCGTTACTCCGGAGCTCGTCGAACACCACCTTGTCGAACGTGTCGCGGTTCGTGTGCCAGGTGTAGGTGCGGTAGTCCCACTCGTGCGAGCCAAGACGGAGCGCCGGCACGCCATGGCAGACGAACGAGGCGTGGTCGCTCCCGCCCGTAGCGGGCGTCCCGGGCACATCGAGCGCGATGTGCTGCGTGATCTCGGTCGGGAGCTGCTCCAGCCACCCGGAAACGATCGGCGCGAGGCCGGTGAAGCCCATCATCGAGATGCTGACAATGCGTCCCGTGCCGTTGTCCTGATTGAACAGGACCTGCAGTCCCCGAACGACTTCCGGATGGTCCTCGGCGAACGCCCGCGACCCGTTCAGCCCCTGCTCCTCGCCGCTCCAGTGCCCGACGAGGATCGTGCGACGAGGCTCGGGATAGACGGCGCGCAGGATCCGCATGGCTTCCATCATGACAATGGTGCCCGTGCCATTGTCCGTCGCCCCGGAGGCACCATCCCACGAATCGAAATGCGCGGAGAGCACGACGTACTCGTCGGACCGTTCGACGCCGGGGATCGCCGCTATGGTGTTCGACACCGGCACCTCGCCAAGGAGCTCGGCGTCGGCGTCCAGCCGAAGGACGGGTGAGCTTCCGTTCTCTGCCAGCCTGAAGACGAGTCCGTAGTCCTCGCAGGAGAGATCCAGCGTAGGGGCCCCCTCGACAAGCGCGTCGAATATCCTGTTGACACCCCAGCCGCCAGACCAGGTGGAGGTGACCAGCCCGACGGCGCCGGCGTCGACGAGCACACTGTGCAGGTCGGATCGCGGTACGCCAGTCCGGGCAAGTCGGTCTGACCACGCCTGGGCCGTCGCGGCCAGGTCGGCCTGCCGCCGCGTCAGCGTCTCCGGCGTCGCGCTGGCCTCCCATTCGGCCTCCGGCCGACAGCTCAGCTGCGGCAGTGACGTGAGGACGAACTTTCCTGACACCGTGGACAGCCATTCCCGGAACGCCGCGGGGCCTGACACTTCCGGGATCACCACGGCCTCGCCCGTGACGGGCCCATTGGTGCCCGGGCTCCACGCCAGCAGCGTACCTTCCAGCGTCCGGATGCGTGGTGACACGAGGTC
>DATMSC010000400.1:0-6653 GCA_035565595.1 Longimicrobiales bacterium
GACGCCTCCTGGATGGCGGAAGCGAGCCGCTCGCGAATCTCGCCCGGGATCCCGGCGGGCGCCGCGACCGCCGCCCACCCGCCGATGCTCCAGTCGATCCCCAGCTCCTTCAGCGTTGGAATGTCCGGGAATGCGGGCATGCGCTCGTCGGCCATGACGGCGAGGGTACGGACCTGCCCCGCCTGCCTGAGCGCGTCCACCTCGATCGGCGATGCCGTGACCACGTCCACGCCACCGGAAATGAGCTGCTGCAGCGCCGGCGCGGCGCCCTGGCTGGGCACCCACGGGAGCGCCGTCTCCGGCAGACCGACGGCCTGCAGCATACCGATCCGGGCCAGGTCCCAGATCCCACCACGCGACGTCCCTGACGCGCGGAAGCGCCCGGGCTCTGCCCGGACTGCAGCGAGCAGCTCCTCGAGCGTGGACCACGGCGCGTCCGCCCGCACCGTGACGGCGGCGGGGTTGTTGATCAACATCGCGAGCGGCGAGTAGTCACTGACGGTCAGCGGCGTCAGCCCCGTCCAGTGCATCATCGTGATTTCGACGGTCATCGCGCCGATGGTGTAGCCGTCGGGCGCCGCCTGCGCCAGCGCGAGGTGACCGACGACGCCTCCGCCACCCGTCCGGTTGACCACGTTGACCGACTGGCCGAGCACTTCCGAAAGCGCCGTGGCCAGCGCCCTCGCCGTCACGTCCGTCCCGCCACCGGGATTCCATGGGACGATGTACGTGATCGGGCGCGACGGGTACTCACCGTCCGCCGCCGCGCCGCAACCGGCGAGGTAAAAGGCCGCGATCACGGCGGTCGCGAGTTGCGTGCCCGCAGATCGCCGGCCGAAAAATGCGATTCGAAAACGTATGCTGCTGATGGTAATCATTCTCGCAAAATATCCTTCTGCCACGCTCACTCAGCGGGCGCCGGCGTTTCCAGCCACGCCAGGTTGAACCGGTAGTGCAGCCGACTGGAGAGGAGGTGGATCACCCCGTCGGGCGTCTGCGTCGCCGCCATGTAGCCGCCGTATTCGGCGTTGTCGCGGGTGGCGGTGAACGGCGTGGTAGGCCGGCCGAGGTAGCGGGAGAAGTACTCCACGCCGTCAGCCGCCGTGATCAACTTCCGGACGGGCCAGCTCCGGCCTTCGTCGTAGGAGAGTGCGGCGAAGAGACCGTAGCCGCGGTATTCCTGGCCGGCAGCGTCGGTGAAGGTCCACCCCACGGCGCGCGGCGTGTCACGGTCGTCCGTGAAGCCGATGTACATGATCGGCCCCTCTCGCAACCGCAGGAGCACCGGGCGCTGCCCGCCGCGGATCGGGGGGAACGGGCTGGCCTCGACCGTCCAGGTCGCGCCCCGGTCCGTGGACCGGCTGATGGGCGCGCGGTCGTCGATGTTCCCGCCGCGGCCGATCGCCATGAGGGTGCCGTCGGCCAGCTCGACCACGCCGGCGTGGATCCCGGTGATCGTGCCGCCCGCGTCGCGCCACGTCTCGCCGCCATCTTCGCTCATGTGGAGCGCCGTGCCGCCGGGATTCGCGTCCGCCGGCACGACGATGGTGCCGTCACGCAGACGGATCGCGCCGTCGATGACCTGGTGCCTGGAATTGTGCTCCGCCTCGATGAGCCGCGGCCGGGACCACGTAGCACCATTGTCCGTGCTCGTGCGCATCACGAGGGCGAGGATGTGGTGGATCTCCGCGCTCGTGGACAACCCGTTGAAGTGGTACAGCGTGCCCTCGCCATCATGGAAGAGCGCCGGGCCGTGGGTGTTGCGCCCCGGCACCCTGAAGAACTCCGTCGCGGGGTCCCAGCTCTCCGCGCCCGCCCGCAATCTCGCCCCGACGATGGAGAGCTCGCGGCCGCGCTCCGTGACCATGGCGTGCCAGATCGCAAAGAGATCGCCGTTCGGCAGGTGCGTGATGGTAGGGTTGTGCGTCTGGAACGTCACGAACCGGGAATCGTCCGCGAAATGTATGAACGGTTCCGGCGCGCGGAAGAACGGGACCTCCGGGTCGGGCCCGCCGGACCAGTCGTACACTTCCCGGGACACGTCCCTCGCCCACAGCTCCGGCCCGGGCGGCGGCAGCGGCTCGGACTCCGGCATCTCAGCCTGGACGACCCGGAACCCGATCAGCCAGTGCCTGTCTTCGGGGATCGTCGCGAAGCGGGCAGCACTGCGGAGGTACGAGACCCCGGTGTTGTGGCTCCCGCCGCGGGTGACGCGGTAGAGCCCGTCCGCGTAGCCGACGGGGTCCGTCTGCGGTCCGGGCACGTAGGGCCCGTACCAGTCGAGGCACCACTCCTCGACGAGGCCATGCATGTCGTACAGCCCCCACGCGTTCGGGGGCGACTGCGCCACGGCCAGCGACACGGCCACGGGGCGGATCTCATCGCGCTGGTGCCGGTGGTATATCTCGGGGAGCGAGTCACCCGTGCTGTACGCGGTCGTCGTCCCGGCGCGCGCGGCGTACTCCCCCTCCGCCTCCGTCGGCAGCCGGTACGGCCGCCCCTCCCGCTCGCTGAGCCACTGCGTGTACGCGACCGCGTCGTGCCAGCTCACGAAGAGGACCGCGTCGTCATCACCTTCCGACAGCCCGTGCATCCCGCGATACGCGCGGTGCGACGGATCGAACTCCTCGTACTGCGCGTTGGTCACCGGTGTCGCGGACATGTAGAAGGCGCGGGATATGGTGACCTCGTGCACCGGGCGCTCGTCGTGGAAACGGCGTTCATCGCTCTCGTCGCTCCCGCGCAGATACGTTCCAGGCTCGATCCGGACCATCTCCATGCCGACGGAGTTGGTCCACGTCCTCTCCTCGCCGCCCGTCTGCACGCCCGCCGCAGGAACTGCCGCGAGCAGCGCGCCCGCGACTGTGATTACGCCGATTCGCAGGATGCTCATCGCTCGTCACGATCCGCGTTCCGGCGCGCGCCGTGACCGGACCGGTGCACGCGCCCGCGCCTGGGTACCGTGTTGTGCCTGTGGGGCCAATATGGGCGGGGAGGTTGATTCGACGCCAGAGAGCAGTCCGGATGGCATTGGGCCAGGGCTGGGGCCAATGCGTTCGCGGCGGAGCAGAGATTCTGGCTCGAATTCTCCCCACCACGTCACGGGTGCCCTCCCCACAGAGGAGGCCGGTGAGGTAACCTGCATCGGCCCGTTCCCGGGATCGAAGCCACCCGCGTCGCACGTCGGTGGACCGGGCATTCGCCATAGTCCTGGCCCTGGCCCTACGCCATTTCCATCGTTGTGCCCGGCCCCGCCGATCGCTAGCTTCGTCTCCGTATTCCACCATCAACAGGGTCGTGCCATGGGATTCCGAGCGAGGAGCATCCTTTTCGCGGGAGCCGCCCTCTGCCTGGCCGCGCCACCACTCTCCGCGCAGGAGCATCCGGCCGTCGTGCTCTCCGAGTTCATCTACGACGATCCGCCCACGCCGGAGTGTCACGCCTCGACCATTGTCGAGACTCCGTCGGGGCTGGTCACCGCGTGGTTCGGCGGCGAGTACGAACGCCACCCGGAAGTGAAGATCTGGGTCGCCCGGTATGAGGGCGGCCGCTGGACGGCACCGGTCGCCGTCGCCGATGGCGTGCAGCCGGACGGGACGCCGCTCCCGACCTGGAACCCCGTCCTTTTCCAACCGACGGGCGGCCGACTCTTCCTCTTCTACAAGGTCGGTCCGTCGCCCAGCACGTGGTGGGGGATGGTCATGACCTCGGATGACGACGGGCGCACGTGGACCGAGCCCCATCGTTTGCCGGACGGCGTCTACGGCCCGATCCGGAGCAAGCCCGTCCAGCTCGCCAATGGCGTGATCCTCGCCGGCTCCAGTACCGAGCACGACGGGTGGCGAGTCCACTTCGAGGCCTCCCGCGACGGTGGTGCTACGTGGGAGGTCACCGGCCCCATGAACGACGGCTTCGAGATCGGCGCGATCCAGCCGACGATCATGCGACACACGGACGGCCGCATCCAGGCCATCGGCCGCACGCGCCAGAACCGCATCTTCACCATCGAATCGACCGACGGCGGGGAGAGCTGGGGTCCGCTCACGCTCACCGATCTCCCCAACCCGAGCGCCGGAATCGAGATCGTCACGCTCTTCGATGGCCGCCACCTCCTCGTCTACAACCACACGGTCCGGAGCGAGGGCAGCAACGGCCGCGGCACGCTGAACCTCGCCATCTCCGAAGACGGCGTGAACTGGGAAGCGGTGATGGTGCTGGAGCACGAGCCGGACGACCCGGTTGGGTTCGCCTACCCGGCCGCGATCCAGACGACCGACGGGCTCGTCCACATCACCTACACGTGGAAGCGCGTACGCGTGAAGCACATTGTCATCGACCCGGCGATGCTCACGACCATCGGCCCCATTGTGAACGGTCAGTGGCCGGCGGAGTGAGCACCCAGGCGCCTGGTGTCTGCAACCGCGTGGGTCGAACCGGAGCGTGGAGCGCATAGCATGCGAATGGCCGACCGGTACTGCGGCGTGATCGTCCCGCTCCTCACGCCGATCCGCGTGGATGGCAGGATCGACGAGGCGGCGGCCGAGCGCCTGGTCGACCACGTGGTCGGAGCCGGCGGCCACCCGTTCGTCCTCGGCACGACCGGTGAGGGCGCTTCGGTATCCCGCGAGATGGGGGAAGTACTCCTCCGGCGAGTGGTCGGCCACACCGCCGGGCGGGCGACGGTCTATGCGGGAGTGTCGACCAACGCGCTGGGCAACGCCGTCGAGACCGGCCGGCGCTACCTCGAGCTGGGCGCCGACGCCGTGGTCGTCCATCCGCCGTGCTATTTCGAGCCCGGCAGCGAAGGGCTGCTCGCGTTCTACGAACGGCTGGCCGACGCCCTCGGCGGACCCATGCTCATCTACAACATCCCCATGACGACGCGAATCTCCATCCCTCTCGACGTCGTCGAAACGCTCAGCCGCCACCCGAACATCGTCGGACTCAAGGACTCCGAACCGGATCGCGAGCGCATGCGGGAGGCGCTGGACCGCTTCGCGGGGCGGGATGATTTCGTAGTCCTCGTAGGTGCATCGCGGGACGGCGCGTTCGGGGTGGCGCGCGGCGCGACCGGTACCGTGCCCGGCGGCGCGAATCTGCTCCCGGAGCTCTACCGGCGGCTGCACGACGCCGCTGCATCCGGCGACACCGACACCGCGGAGGAGCTCCAGCGCCTGGCTGACCGGTTGGACGCGATCTGCTTCGATGGCCGTTCCCTCGGAGCCGGCCTGGCCGCGCTGAAGGTAATCGCGGCCGAGCTCGGGCTATGCGAGCCCCACATGCTCCCTCCGCTGACGCGGCTTCCGCCCGCCGAGGAGGCCAGGCTGCTCGCGATGTGGAACAAGCTCGAGCGCCAGGTCGCCATGTTCGAACTCCGCACCCCTGCCCGCCGGGGGTCGGCATGAGAGACGCCACGCGGCACTGGTCGTCATCGCCCGATCCGTCGACCTCGCCGGCGGCGCTCGCGGCCGAGCCGACCCGCGACCTCGTGGTCGGCGTCGATGTCGGCACCGGGAGCGCGCGTGCCGGCGTGTTCGACCTGCACGGCACGATGCTCGGGACCGACAGCCATCCGATCCAGATCTTCCGCCCTGCGCCCGATCACGCCGAACACTCGTCGGACGACATCTGGTCGGCCGTTGCGCTGGCCGTGCGCGGCGCGATCGCCCGCGCGGATATCGACCCGGGGCGCGTGGCCGGGATCAGCTTCGACGCGACCTGCTCGCTCGTGGCCCTCGGCGAGGGCGACACGCCCATCACGGTTTCGACGACCGGCGACCCGGCGCACAACGTGATCGTCTGGATGGACCACCGCGCCGAGACGGAGGCGCATCACATCAACCGCACCGGCCACCGCGTCCTCGACTTCGTTGGCGGCCGCATCTCGCCGGAGCAGGAGCCGCCGAAACTCCTCTGGCTGAAGCTGAACCTGCCGGATACGTGGCAGAGCGCCCGCAAGCTCCTCGACCTCGCCGATTTCCTGGTCTACCGCGCCAGCGGCCGTGATGTCCGCAGCCTGTGCACGCTCGTCTGCAAGTGGACGTACCTTGGGCACGAAGGCGAGCACGGCGAGTGGGACCCGACCTTCTTCGAGCAGGTCGGACTGGCAGACCTCTTCGATCACGGCCGGGCCGGCGAGATCGTGCGGCCCATGGGTACGGGGGTGGGCGCCCTGACCGAACGCGCGGCCGCGGAGCTCGGGCTCCCTCGAGACACGGTGGTCGGCGTCGGGATCATTGACGCCCACGCCGGCGGGATCGGCGCGGTAGGGATGCGTGGCGCTGGGGAACGTTTCGATCCCGTGGCGATCGAGCGCACGCTTTCGCTGATCGGCGGAACGTCATCTTGCCACATGGCCGTTTCCCGCGAGCCCCGCTTCATCCCTGGCGTATGGGGTCCCTATTACGGCGCGATGATCCCCGGGTACTGGCTGACGGAGGGTGGGCAGAGCGCCACTGGCGCACTGATCGACCACGTCATTGAAAATCACGCGTACGCGCCCGCGCTCCGGGATGACGCCACCCGTCAGGGTACCACCGTTTACGAGCTGCTGAACCGCCGGGTGCGCGAGCTGGTGGCAAGGAACGCCGGCCGGCCGATTGCGGAACACCTTCACGTTTTCCCGGACTTCCTCGGAAACCGCAGCCCCCGGG